>JBDRUX010000004.1:0-50158 GCA_039801565.1 Caldifarciminota bacterium | reverse complement strand
TGGTTTGGCGCCAGGGGTGTTCCCACCCCTGGGTCTCTTCTGTTTTCTCGTCATATTTATCCTTTCTCCATTTTGCAGACATTATAGCACATAACTTTGAAATATATTTCAACCTAAAAATGACCGATTTTTTCTTCTATCGTGTTGGTCGTCCGTCGGTTACGCCAATTTTCCCTTTGGGATGGGGTATCGTATAGGGGGTGACCCCGTAGGCTGTCCCCTAAGCTACCCCGTAGGTTACTTAGGGAGTAGCCTCGGAAGCTGCTTCGGGGGTTGGTTAGGGAGTAAGTTCGGGAGCGGGTTCGGGGGCAACCTCGGAGGCGACTTGGTAGGCAACTTGGGGAGTAACCCGGGAGGTAACTTGGTAGGTAGCCCCGTAGGCCACCTGGTAAGCAATCTCCGAGGCCGCTTTAATATTTTCAGTTATCTATAAATCTATATCTTAATCGCGGATTTTGTTTCACTTCCACCAGTCCCTAACTACCAGCCCCAACCACCGATTTTGCGGGATGCGTTGGAGAAAATAGTTCAAAAGTCCAATCGTTTAAATTGGAAAATTTTCAATAAGCCGCTTTGTTGACAAATCTATTTTTGAGGTTATAATGACCATTATTAAAGAAAGGAGCCAATTGGTGCTTAAGAAGATATCGCTTCTCATTATTTTTTTAATGCTTGGCTGTGGCACCGCGCTGAGAAGTATCCAGCAAGAATACAGCGATTCGGCATTTTCTCCCAACTTCGACCAAACCAAAATCTATCGTTTAGTCCTGTTGCCAGTTAATGCCACGGGCATTCGACTTAATCCTTCGGAAGCCAATGCCCTCTACGATTTTATTGCCTTAGAACTCCTAAAAACCAATCGTTTCTCTTTGGTCGAGCGGAATCGGATTGAAGATATTCTTAAAGAACAAGAATTTGGTGTCTCCGGCATCGTTGATGCTTCAACCGCTGCGAAAATTGGCAAGGTTTTAGGGGCTGATGCGGTTATGTTGACCGAGGTGACCGAACTGAAAAAAGACGAATTCTTTCAAAATGAAAATGCTTATGATGCCAAGGTATTTGTTCGAATCATCGATGCTACTACCGCTGAAATCCTTTTTTATGGCAAAGGACGCGGGGAAAGTATGCAAGGTAGGGTAAATGCCACCGAAATGGCGTTTACTAATGCAATTAAAACCCTGCAGGGAGGAATAAGATGAGCAAATCAAATAATTTCTTTATCACCATTTACTTACTATTTTGCTTTTTTAATTGCACCAAGGTAGTTGTTCAGCAAGGTACTGCTGGCGTACCGACTACGCCTTTTTATCTAAACTCAATTCCTCCAATCACTACTGCTGGTTATGCAATTGATACGATTGGATTGGGTGTTGTGGATTGGGGCGATGGGATAATTAGAGCAAAAGGCACTGGTGCGATTGACCCTAACAATCCCAATAAGGTTCAGGCAAGAATTATGGCAGAACGCGCCGCAATTGTTGAGGCACAAAGAAACCTCTTAGAAACGGTGAAAGGGGTAAGAATCAATGGCGAAACCCAGGTTAAAGATTTTATGACCCAATCCGATATCATCGTTACCCGAGTTTCGGGCGTGATAAAAGGTGCCCGCTTGGTAAGTCAACCGAAATACGATTCACTGACCGGCGTAGTAACAGTAGAATTAGAAATCTCGCTCTACGATAAGAAGGGTTTAACCGACGCCTTGGTCCCACCAACTCCGATTCCGAAGCCAGTGCAAGACTTGCCATCGGAAGTGAAGGAAGTTTTACAAAAATATTCTTGTGTGGTGTTTGATGCCGAGGGTACCGGTTTAAAACCTGCGCTATTTCCCAAAATCTATGACGAAAATGGTAATCTTATCTTCGACACCGGCACTTATATTGATACCACCTCGGAATATGGCCGAAGGGTAGTTCAATACATTAAAAGCCTGGATAAGATTTTGGCAAATCCGGACCTGAAAGACAATCCAATCATCATCAAGATAAAGGCGATAAGAGGAAAATTAGATTCCGATATCGTGATATCCAAAGAAGATGCTGACAAGTTCAAATGGCTCAAGGATGCTTTTCGCTTTCTATTCAATGCGGGTCGAACCTTTATTAAACTGCTGTGAGGAACCACCGATGGGTGCCAAAAAACCCGAAACTGTGGTTTCTTTTAAGTGAGGCGGTTATGAAAAAGCTAACATTGATTGTTGCAATTTTGGTGTTTCTTTTATCCTGCACCACAACTTATGTGGTGGAACGACAACCGACCAAGCCGACTGGCAAAAGCGAGGAGATTAAAATCTCAGCGCCGAGCGGTGAAATCCAAGAAGTAGTTGCTGACGGTGTCGCAGCAATAACCGCAACTTTGGATATAGCCCGTGACCAGGCAATTGCTGATGCCTTGCGCAAAGCAGTTGAACAAGGAGTTGGTACATTTATTAACTCCGAAACCGCGGTCCGGAATTTTACCTTGCTCAAAGATGAAATATATTCTAAGGCACGCGGTTATGTCTCGGCTTATCGCATCCTTGATGAGACCAAAGAATCCGATGTCTTGCGTGTGAAAATCCTGGCAAAAGTTAAACTGACCGAGATTGAGAATGACCTGGAAGCGATTGGGCTACTGCTCCAACAAAAGGGACGGCCTCGAATTATGTTGGTAATTAAAGAATATAAAGGTGACAATACTATTTGGGAAGATTGGTCCGAGGTTGAGACAATGCTTATTGAAAAATTTACCGAAAAGGGCTTTCCGATTGTTGACGCCACAATGGTAAAAAGAAATTTAGCAAATGAGCAGGTTCGGGCAATTATGGCTGGCGATGACAAGACCGCGGCTCAATTAGGTTTGAAATTAGGCGCTGAGATTGTTATCACCGGTCAGGCAATTTTAAACGAAATTGAAAAGACCACGCCTTACACCCAAAATCTTCGTAAATTCTATCAAACTAAACTCAATTTAAGGGCAATTGATACTGAAACCGCTGAAATCCTAACTGCCACCGCGGTCACAAAAGAAGTCCCCTTTAGCCAAGAAACCGCAAAAAAAGAAGCCGTGGCTGAATGTAGTGATAAGATGGTCAAGGCGATTCTTGATAAATGGCAAAGCGAAGAAAATATCACCCAGATTTATATCACCGGGGCTAAGTTTAGCGACATCCAGAAACTGAAGCAAGGGATTTTAGAAAAGATTCGCGGTGTGACCAAGGTGATTCAACGCGATTTTACCGAAAATCGAGCAATCTTGGAAGTAATTTCCAAAACTTCCAGTCAGGAAATTTTTTCTGAGCTTGGGTCAAAGGATTTGGGAATCGCCTTTGAGATAAAAGGGTTCTCTGGGAACCGAATTGATATGATAATCGGAGGTAAAGATGAAAAATAAAAAGGCATTAATTCTATTAATTATCGGAATTTTCTCGACTATAGAAGCCCAATCCTATCTTTTATGCTATAAATGGCAGGAAGGCGATGTCTATCATTATAAGTTGACCGTTAAGTCGCCGCAGTTTGGCACACAAGAGTTCTTTTATGACCAGATTGTGGAAAAACTCTATACCCCAGGTGAGGCCAGTTTTACTTTTCAAACGCCGTTAGGAACCTTTAAGGCGAAAAGTTCTGACCTCCAGCCTGAGGATGGGGCGGCAATTGTCCGAATTGTTTATACCAAAGGAACAGTTAATGGTAAAGAGGTACCGGCTAAGGAATTAATCAAGAATCTTCTGTTATACATTAAACCGAATGGTGAGACTTATGTTCTCCAACGCCAACTGGTGAGCGGGGTATGGGTGTTTGAATTGGCAAATGTAGCTGACCCGAAGGCGAAAGAGGCGATGCGCAAGTTTTTTAAATCACCAGCCGCACTCAAATGGACAATTAGTGACAATACGGTTTTAACTCAATACGACCCCGATGGTATCTTCCATCCAGTGTATTTGCCCGACCAGCCGGTGACATTGGGCGAAAAATGGAATTTCACAAGGGCAGGAGTTAAAGCCGAGTTTTCATTTGACAATATTGCAAAAATTGATACTTACGACTGTGTAATACTAAATGCCAACTTTAAATTTTCTGGCAAAGAAATGATGGAAGGAATGCCCGGTATGCCAGAAGAGATGGGAGGAGTATCAGAAATTAGCAGAATGATGCCTGAGTTTAGGGGAAGTGGTACATTCTATTTTGAACCCGAAAAAGGAATGTTAGTCCGAGTTATCGACCGTAGCGAAATCAAAGGTCAGATGAATGTTGAATTTGATGCAAGACTCGATTTGATTGGGGCAGAACTGAAATCAGGGCAAAAGGTCGGCATCAAGACCGAGACCGGCTGGGAAAAGAAAGATGAAGAAAAACCGATAACCCCGGTGGCAACAGCCAAATTAGAAGAAAAAGAAGAAACTAATACTTATCGGCTGATTCGGCAAAAATCGGCAGCGGGCGAAACTTTCCTCAAAATTCTTGAACCCGAAGGCGCCAAAGTTGAAATCAAAACCGAAAAATCGGAAGTACCAATTCACGAAACCGAAATTCCCACCATTAAAAAAGGACTGTTGCCAGGATTTTATAAGATTGAAGTCAAAATGGCTGATGGTAGCTGGGAAAAGAAGATTGAAATAAAACCGGGAACGGAACATAGCCTTTATATCAAGGCGTTATTCCCAAGGGAAAAGGTGATAGTTGACGAACCCACCCCAAAGCCAATAAAGGAAAATGCTTTTCAAAAACTTTTAGAATCGCTCGCCGACGAAAGTTTTGAAAGCACTCGACTGGAAATTTTAGAAGATGCCACAACCCGCCATTATTTCACCTGCCAACAACTAATCAGCATTTTAAAATTGTTCACCTTTGAAACCAATAAAATCCAAGCTTGCAAGATGGTTTATCCCAAATTGGTGGATAAAGGTAACTTTCATACCGTGTATCCCTCTTTTACCTTTTCCAATTCCAAAACCGAAATCAGGAAATGGATTTTAAAGTATGAAAAAGGCGAAGTTGAAGAAAAGGAAGACGAATGAAATCTTTTATAAGAGTCTCAATTTTGGCCCGATTCCGGTTAAACTCCCTGAGGGCAATAAAATCGCCAATTGCCAATTGGGGATTAGCTTGCACACTGGTTTTCTTGAGTTTCTTTTGGCTGGTTCGATGTGAGAAAGAATATGAATCAGCTGTTGTCACCGCTCAGGTTGCCAAAACTTTGGCACCAGAAAGCAATACTGCGACTGTCTTACTGGGCAGGACGAAACTGTATAACATTTTTCTGGAATCGCCTGAGGATACTTTTTTTTGGCAATGATTTTCCTTTTGGTGTGCAACCAATTAACGATGCATTGGTTAAGATTAATGAGATAAATCTACCCGAAAAGATTGACGGTGTTTATTTCAAGTCCGCTCTCGATTTACAATTTTGCCAACGCTACAATCTTTATATTGCAACGGAAAAAGAGACCATAACCGGGAGTTGTGTGCTACCGGATAGCTTTTCTATTATTCGGCCAACCCACGGTGATACTCTTATCTTCATTGAAGTGAGAGTCAGTTGGAGTCAAAGCGACAGCGCCGAATACTATATAATTGGTGTCAAGCCCGCTGATACTACCAGTAAAGCCCAAGGCTGGGAAAAAAATTTTCCAGCGGATTCCACTTCCTGTGTAATTCCCCAAACCGCTTTTATGGATACATTGGGTGACTTTTACCCAGGAGAGTATACCTTCACGCTTATGGCAATCAATGGAGCTTGGAAAAAAGGTTCGTTGGATTTATTCTTAAGTGGTGGTAATCTTCAGGGGGCAGTTGGGCTATTCGGGGCGGCGGTATATGCTAAGCCGGTAGTGACTTATGTCAAAAGTCCTTAATGCACCAAACAACAATTCTGAATTTCGAAATTCCAGTTTAGAATTAAATCCCAAATTCAAAACTTATCAATTCCCTTTCAGTTTGACAGTTATTTATTCACTCATTATAATTCAGTTATGACCGAAAAAATAATTCGAGCGCTAAAGAGAAAACGAATTGGTGTGTTAATGGGTGGTTGGTCAAGCGAACGGGAAATATCTTTGCTTTCCGGGAAAAATATTTGCGAATCCCTCCAACGCCAAGGGTTCAATTGTGTTGGTATTGATATTAATAAAAATTTTGCCCAGCAAATTGAAAAAGCCAAGATTGATATTGCATTTATTGCTCTCCATGGCAAACCCGGCGAGGATGGCACGATTCAAGGGTTCTTAGAATTGAAAGGAATTCCTTATACTGGTTCAGGGGTTATGGCTTCGGCAATTGGAATGGACAAGGTCACGACCAAACGATTATTCCAAGTAGCAAGAATTCCAACACCGGATTATGTCCCAATTCCGCATCCCGCATCCCGCATCCCGCATTCCGAATTGCGAATGGCTATTACCGAAGCGGAAAGACGATTTGGTTATCCAATGATGCTTAAGCCGAGATACGAAGGTTCAAGTGTTGGCATTCGATTAATTCGTTCGTCCAATCCGAAGTTGTTGCCATTGATAATTAAAAGGAGTTGCCAGAGATTTGGCGAGGTTTTTTTAGAACAATTCATCGAAGGGATGATTGCGACGGTTGGGATTGTTGGCGAAAAAGTTTTGCCAATTCTGGAATTAGTCCCGAAAAAACAAGAATTTTATGATTATAAAGCAAAATATACCAAGGGTGAAACCGAATTCATAATTCCAGCACGCTTATCCAAAAAAGTGACAAAACAGATTGAAGATTTTGCGCTTACGGCGCATCGGGTTATTGGCTGTCGGGGGTTATCGAGAATTGATTTGGTGGTGAACAAAAATCGCTATCCTTATTTCTTAGAAGTTAACACTTTGCCTGGGATGACCGAACTTTCTGACCTACCGGCTGAAGCCCGGGCGATTGGTATAAGTTATGATGAATTGGTCCTACGAATCCTTTCGAGCGCTCTCGAATGAAACTAATGGGTTATCTGCCTGCCGCATTTGTCAGATGGTAAAACGGATGAAAAGAAGTTATCGGTTATTACTGGCAATGATTCTTTTTCTGGCGTGTGATTTTTTAAAAGAAAGAGATTTTGTGCCAACCGGCGACTCTTATACACTGAACCCGGGTATCGAATTGATTCGAATTCAAAAAAGTTTGACTCGTTATAATCCAACTGGGACGTTCTCTTTAGATTTTATCGCTCGTAGTAAATCCAACAACCCGGAAACCGCTATCTTACCCGCTGGTCTCTTTTTTATTAGCCAAAATCCCAAAGTGCAAAATATGATTATTGTTAAAGACTTTGGCATCACCGTTACCAGTAATACCGACACTTTTACCATTGGTGCATTTAGTGTTAACGAATTTAAAGCATTACCTGGCGATTC
This sequence comes from Caldifarciminota bacterium, assembly GCA_039801565.1. GTDB lineage: Bacteria > Hydrothermota > Tepidihabitantia > Tepidihabitantales > JAOUPE01 > JBDRUX01. The sequence goes on along the minus strand of JBDRUX010000004.1, from coordinate 42,819 downwards.
GGATTTTTTCCAGATTGGCCCAATAACCAATCATCCCGATTTGTTAAGAATAATTGATATTGTAAAGGATAAAAAGCTTAGTGCGGATAATGTCTTTACCGTCCAACGGGCAATCTATCAAGTAACCAGTGAAGGAAGTTTGAGTTCAGCGATGGTCGAAAGTTTAAATTTATTGCCACCAGATACTAAGTCCCGAAGCCGATTAAAAGAAAATCTTTAAGAATTCAACTTGGTCGAACTTCGGTCGTTAAGGTTATTGTGTTTCAAACAATTGTTTGCAGAGCATAACGAATTCGGCTAAGGTTAAAGTCTCAGCGCGCCGGTTCATATCAATGCCGGTTTTAGTCAATTTGCTCTTATCAATTCCTAAAAAGGTATGGAGATTATTGAGCAGGGTTTTGCGGCGTTGACGAAATGCCGACTTTACAACTTGGATAAAAAATTTCTCGTCCGGTATCGGCAATAATGGTTGCTGGCGAACTTTTAATATTACTGCTGTGGAAAAGACTTTGGGCTTGGGTCGGAAATAAATAGGTGGAATGTTGAATAACTTTTTTGCTTCAGTATAAAGGTTGAAAATGACTGTTAATGCTCCGTATTCTTTTGTGCTCGGTTGGGCTAAAATCCGCTCGGCAAACTCCTTTTGTAAGGTCAAAATTGCGCTATTCCAAAACTGCCGATTTTGCAAGAGATAGAATAGAATTGGCGAAGAAAGCGAATAGGGAATATTGCCGATGATTTTTAATTGCCGATGCCTGGAAAGGTCATATCTTAGAATATCTTGATGGATGATTTCAAGGTTATTATAGTTGCCAAGTTTTTCTTTCAGTTTTTCCACTAATCGCTTATCAATCTCTACCGCATAGACATATTTTGCCTTCTGAACTAACTTTTCCGTTAAAATTCCTTTACCAGCACCGATTTCTAAAACTTCATCGTTAATAGTTAGATTTAAAGCATTTACTAATTGTTCGGCAATCGGTTGGTAAGTGAGAAAGGTTTGACCGAGTTGCTTTTTGGGACGAAATTTAGCCATTAAGACTCAGATACCAAAGATTTTTTTAACCGCAGCAATATCAGTTTTTGGTTGTTGGTTTTTGGACTGATAACTAACATCTAACAACCAATTTCTCTGTGGGTAAAGTTACAATATTCCAAAGCATTGTTTGGCGTTTTCGGTTGTAATTTGGGCAAGAAGGGCATAGTCTTGATTTAAGATTTGGGCTATTGTCTGTAAAGTAAAGCGGATAAAAGCCGGTTCATTCCTTTTACCACGATAAGGAACCGGTGCCAGGTAAGGGGCATCGGTCTCAACCAGTAACCGTTCTTTTGGGATTTGCTTCACTACCGATTTTAGTTTTTTGCTATCATAGGTTATCGAACCAGAGATTGAGATATAGAAACCTAAGCTTATCGCTTCTTTGGCAAATGCTTCGTCACCAGAATAACAATGGAGTACGCCACGAAAATATTTTTTTTCTTTTAGGATTTTTAGAGCTTGAGGATAGGCATCCCGAATGTGAATCACTAAAGGTAGATTCAATTCGCGCGCCAAATCAATTTGAGCGCGAAAGGCTCGTTCTTGATTTTCGGGTTTCGAATAATTGCGAAAGAAATCGAGCCCAGTCTCACCAATCGCCTCGACCTTGCTGTCTTGGCTTAAATTGTTAAATTCCTTTAGGTCGGCTTCGGTAAATTTGTCAGCATCGTGAGGATGAACTCCTAAACTACAATAGATGGATTCGAACTGGTGACACAACTTCAGGCTTTTGACGCTGTCTTGGCGATTGAGCCCAACCGTTAAAAGGTATTTGACCCCAGCATCTTTTGCCCGTTTGATGACTTCTTCTAAATCCGAAGAGTAAGCCCGGTCAGTTAAGTGGCAGTGGGAATCAAATATAATTCCCAATTTCGAAATTCGAATTTCTAAATTCTAAATTCAACTATGATACTGGACTGCCTGGGCTTAATTCTTTATCCAAGGTCAAAAGCGCGATATTGTTGCCTTCGACGGCAGCTAAGAGCATACCGTGGGATTCAACACCCCGAATCTTGGCTTTGGTTAGATTGGCAACGATGATGATAGTCTTACCGACTAAAGTTTCTGGTGGATAAACCTGGCCAATTCCAGCCACAATCTGACGCCGCTCGCTGCCTAAATCAATAGCCATCTTCACTAACTTATCCGTGCCGGCAACTTTCTCGGCACCAATGATTTTGGCAACCCGTAAGTCTAATTTTTTGAAATCATCAATTGTTATATCCATCTTTTTCTCCTTTTCTTCTTTTTCTTTCTTTTTACCCAATTTTGCTACCTGGGCATCGATTTTACTCTTCTCAATCTTGGGAAATAGAACTTCGATTTTTTCAATTCGGTCTGGTAGGACCGGATTTTTTGCTTCGTCCCAGGTCCGTTTGCCTAATCCTAACATTGTCCGAATCTTATTGGTAGTGAATGGGATAAAAGGTTGAAGTAAGATTTCTAAACTTGAGATTAACTTTGCGCAAGTGTTGATTGTCAATGCGCAGTGCTTGGGATTTTCTTTTAAGGTTCGCCAAGGTGCCTGGTAATCAAAATAACGATTGCCTAATGCGGGTAGATTCATCGCTACCCTTACCGCATCCTTAATCTGAAATTTCTCAATCAGCTCACCTAAGATACCGGTTGTATTCTCAATGGTCGTCAAAACCTCTTGGTCTTCGTTGCGATAATCGGTACTCTTCGGGATTTTGCCTTGGAAGTTATTCTTGATGAATAAAAGAACTCGATTAACAAAATTGCCCAAAATATCGGCCAATTCATTATTGTGACGCGACCAGAAGTCATACCAGGTAAAATCAATATCCCGGTTCTCAGGTAGATTGCAAGCCAAGGCATAGCGCAAAGAGTCCGGTTCGAATTCTTTTAGATATTCTGGTAGCCAGACCGCCCAATTCTCTGAGGTCGAAAGTTTTCTACCCTCTAAGTTTAAAAATTCATTAGCCGGAATCTCAGCCGGCAAGATATAATCACCGTGTGCCAAAAGCATTGCTGGCCAAACAATCGCATGAAAGACAATATTGTCCTTGCCGATGAAATGAACCATTTTAGTCGTCGAATCGAGCCAGTAATCTTGCCAAATTTCGGGTTTGCCAATCCGTTCTGCCCATTCTTTGGTTGAAGAGATATAGCCGATTGGGGCATCAAACCAGACATACATCACTTTACCTTCGGCTTCTTTTAATGGCACTTTTACACCCCAGGTCAAATCCCTGGTGATTGCTCGGTCCTCTAAACCTTGGGCAAACCAGCCTTCACAGAACTTTTTGACATTGTCTTTCCAATGGGTCTTTTCGCCAATCCAGGCTTGGAGTTGATCCTGAAAACGGCTTAAGGCAAAGAACCAATGGGTTGTCTCTCTACCTTCTGGCGTAGCGCCACAGGTTTTGCATCTTGGTTCAATTAATAAGAACGGTTCGAGCCAACGCCCACAACTCTCACACTGATCGCCCCGGGCACCGGTCTTATGACAATGGGGACAAACGCCTTCCACATAACGGTCAGCCAAAAACATCCGACAGTTCGGACAAAAGAACTGCTTAATCGTTTTGGGATAGATATAACCCTTTTGGTAAATCTTTAAAAAGAAATCTTGGGCAGTTTTGTGATGTAAAGGCAAAGAGGTCCGGGAGAAATTATCAAATTCGATGCCAAATTTAATGAACGAATCTTTGATGCTTTGATAATACTTATCAACAATCTCTTGCGGTGATTTCTTTTGTAATTCGGCAGCAAGGGTAATCGGGACACCATGTTCATCGGTGCCACAGATGAAAACTATATCCCGCTCTTTTAGCCGCTGATAACGGACATAGATATCTGCTGGCAGGTAGCAACCCGCTAAATGACCAAGATGAATATCGCCATTAGCATAAGGTAAGGCACTGGTAACTAAGATTTTCATTAGGTTTAGCATACTCGATTTTAAGCAATTGTCAAGCAATCTTGCCTAAGATGTTTTTTAAATGCGTGCTTGAATTAAACTTGACTATGGTCAATTTTGTTTTTAAGCTTTAAGGATGGAAGATAAAGATATAATTCGTAGCCCGGATACCGAAAAGAAGAATCGTGTTCCACCCGGACAACGATTAGTCGAAGACTTCCCAGTTCTCCATTTTAATGGGATACCAAAATTTGATAGGAAGAGATGGACCTTAAGGATTTTTGGCTTAGTAGCAAAGGAAAGAAAAGTCAGTTTTGATGAATTTATGAGTTTGCCAAGAGTGAAGGTATTATCCGATATTCATTGTGTGACCGGTTGGTCAAAATTGAATAACCTTTGGGAAGGCGTAAGTCCAAACGAAATCCGGAAATTAGTAGATATTTTACCTGAAGCGAAATTCGTTATGATTCATAGTGCTGATGGTTATTCGACTAACCTATCCTTTGAAGATTTCTTCCAACCCGATGTCGTTTTGGCAGTAAAGTATAATAACGAACCAATAACCTTAGAACACGGCTATCCGGTAAGATTGGTTGTGCCAAGACTCTATTTATGGAAGAGTGCTAAATGGGTGAATGGAATCGAATTTATGGCAGAGGATAAGTTAGGATTTTGGGAATCACGGGGCTACCATAATCATGGTGACCCTTGGCGCGAAGAGCGATATAGCCGATAATAAGTTTCTTTTATTTATTCCCTTTAACCTATCTTATAACATACACCAATTGCATACGCAAATTCGACAAATTTGTCGGAAATACAGCTTTGTCGAGCGAATTAAATAAAATAATACGAAATATCAATAACTTACAGTTGGCACAGACATTGCTATATTTATTAACGAAAGGAGGAAAAAATGAAGACGCTAACTTACCTAACGATACTCGGTCTGGGGATCGGAATCTTGGTTGCCCAGGCAAATCAACCCTCAGTCGGAGAGACTGAAATAAACGGTCAAGTTGTCAAGGTTCAAGAGATTACTTCAGTTGATAACCAGGGCGAAGTTATTCAGCTGACGGTGCAGACGAAAGAAAAAGAGACGATTGAGGCTTGGCTCTGTCCGCGCTGGTATTTAGATAGCGACATCGAGAAGGCCGATGGGGCAATGAAAGATTTACTGCGCTATAATTTCCCCGGCAATGTTCGGGAATTGGAAAACATCATTGAACGAGCCGTGGTCTTTAGTAAAGAAGAGTATATTCAAAAGGATGACCTGCCCAATCTGTCGGCAACGAAGATTAAAGACTTACCCAAAGGCAAACTGAACGAAGTGATTGACAAAATTGAAAAGGAGCTGATTGAAGAAAGTTTGAAAAATAATGACTGGAATCAGACCAAAGCTGCGGCGGAACTTGGTATCTCAGAACGGTCTTGCGTTATAAAATTAAAAGACTCGGTATCGAACCACAAAAATAACTCGAACGATCCATTACTTTTTTAATTTGCGTGGTAATAAAAGGCTGATTTCGGTAATAAAAACTTATTTTATTCTTGGACTTTATCTATTGCTTGCCTGTGTTAGAACTACGACAATGGGATTGATTTCTAATCAGCAAAGAGATGCTATCCAGACCAAGGTATTCAAAGCGCCGTTTTATAAAGTCTTTCGAGCCACTATCGTTTCTTTAGAAGAAGCCGGTTATCAAATTAAAAGTGTTTCTTTAGAAAAAGGAACGATAACGACCGATTGGAAGGTCGGAATTGAAGAACCGAATGATGCATTCTTCTTGCATCAATTCGGTTACAGTAATATTCGGCGTCGGGTGACCGTCAATTTAATGCAATTAAATGAAAAATCAACCAAGGTAGCGATTCAAGGTTTAGTGCAATATGGTGATGATGTTAAAGGTTGGCGGGGAACTCTTGAAGATATGCCGGTCGAGGTAGTCAAAAAGAGTTGTCAAAATTATTTTAATGCGATACAACAAAAATTGAGTTTGAATAAATCAAATAACAAGTAACGGAAGTTATGTCGAGAATTTTTGTTGACAAATCGTCTAAGACTGAATATATTGGTTCCATGAACCAGGTAAAAGAGATTTTAGGGCAGATTATCTCAAAAACTGAATTAGAAATTGCATTGAACGATAACAAGTGTTCCTGGAATTTATTTTTCGGGCTTTCGGCAATAGCAATATTATTATTTTGTGCTTGTATTCCACCAATTGCCTATCATGATGGTCTTCCGGTTTGGGTACCAGAGAAACTGCCCCCTAAAGAGATGCAACATCATTGAAAAGGAGGCTTGGTTATGAGTATTGCGTCTTTTATTTTGGGATTATTGAGTTTAGTGGGAATGCCTTTGCTCGGTTCCGGCTCCGTCTTCGCATCGGTACTTGCTGTAATTTTCGGGATTATCGGTAAGAAGAAGGAAAAAAATCGCTTATATGCTAATGCTGGCTTCATTTTAGGAATTATTGCTTTAGTGATTATAGTGATTGGCTTGGCTGCTGGTTTCTTCGGAGCCCGATATATGCTGAGGTGGTTAAAGTTGCAATAGGACTTTCATTTGATTTATTGATATTCTCTGTACGATTTCAGGACGCGATATTTAGTATTGAAACCTGGTATTCATAGTGTAAGTTGCTATTAGCCAGGGGGTGTTATAGGGAGAAGTGCAAACGATGAGGTGACCTCGGAGGTTGCTCTCCAGGTGACCTATGGGGCTACCTACCGGGCTACTTCCCAGGTTGCTCCCCAAGTTGCCTGCCGGGTTGCTTCCGAGGTTGCCTACGAAGTCGCTCCCCAACCTGCCTACCAACCAACCCCCGAAGCAGCCTCCGAGGCAACTCCCCAAGCAACCTACGGGGCTGGTTAGGGGACTACCTACGGGGTCACCCCCTATACAGTACCCCCTCCCAATGCGAAATTTAATATAAAAATTTAAATATCAAAAAGTTAAAAGAAAATTTCCCTTGATTTTTGGTTAATATTTAACTATAACACTATAGGCGCAAATGGCAAAGATTGACTTCGTTTTTACTAAAGAGATGGCAGAACTTTTGAAAAAAGTCCGGGAAGGTTCAAATCTGTCACAAGCCGAGATTGCTAAGCGACTCGGATTCGTTGCAAAATCAGGTAAGGTTTATATCTCTTATTTAGAAAACGGCAAAATAAAAAATCCTTCTTTAGGTTTAATCCTTAATTAGTTAAGGGCTTGTGGTACGTCTTGGGTCGAATTTTTTAGAGAACTGGATGCAATTGATTTTAAACAAAGCCACGAAATGGGCCTGTTTGCTGCCAATTCTGCTTAAAAATCATTTTTCGACCATTTAAAGAACGATTGTTAATTTGTTCTCAATCAATTTTGGTTAATATGCTTTTCAAAAGTTTCTAATAAGACTGGATATTGTTCTGTAAAAAATATTATTGACAAAACGAAAAATTTGGTTTAGATTAAGGATTGGAGGATAGAATATGGCATTAACGAAAGAGAAAAAAACAAAATTAATTGATATGGTCAAACTCCATAAAACTGATACCGGCTCGCCCGAAGTTCAGATTGCAATTCTGACCGAGCGAATCAATCAGTTGACCGAACACCTTAAAGTGCATAAGAAAGATAAACATTCCCGACGCGGTCTTATCAAATTGGTTAACGAACGGCGACGACACTTGAATTACCTTTTAACGCATCATAAGGAACGTTATATGCAAATCGTTGAGAAACTAAAGTTAAAACCATAATTGAGCGAAATCGTCAACTGAGAAAAAAGCAAGTGGCAAGTAGTACCCTTCGGAAGTGAGTTTATTAATGCATCGGGTCGAGTTAAATGTTAGTGGCCGAATTTTGAGTTTAGAAACTGGCCTTGTGGCGCGTCAGGCTTCGGGTGGAGTTTTGGTTCGCTATGGCGACACCGTAGTATTGTCGAGTGTTGTCTGCACAAAACAAGCCCACGAATACCAAGATTTCTTTCCTTTAATCGTTGACTATCGAGAGTTAGCCTATGCTGCGGGTAAAATCCCCGGCGGTTTCTTTAAACGGGAAGGTAAGCCCCGGGACAAAGAAATTCTCACTTCCCGCTTAATTGACCGACCGCTGCGACCATTTTTCCCCAAAAACTTTCGCAACGATACTCAAATCACCAGTTTTTTACTCTCAGCCGATTTAGAGAACGAAAGCGATATCTTAGGTATCATAGGAGCTTCGGCCGCCCTGGCTATATCCGAAATTCCCTTTTTAGGACCAATTGGTGCAGTTCGAGTCGGTAAGATTGATGGCGAATTTGTCATCAACCCATTGCTTAACGATTTAGAACGGGCTTCGTTGAATCTGGTGATTTGTGGCACCAAGGATTCAATCGTTATGCTGGAGGGTGGTGGCAAAGAGTCAAGTGTTGATGAAATTGTTCAGGCATTGACTTTGGCACAACCCGAAATCGTTCGGATTATCGAAATGCAAGAGGAGTTACAGCGCTTGGCCGGGAAGCCAAAACTGATTGTTCCCGAGGAGTTAGTCCCGAAAGATTTAGAAACCGAGGTGCGGGACCGAACCACTGCCGCAATCATTTCGGCCAATAATATAACGGATAAGGAAGAACGTCAGGATACGCTTTGGGATATCGTCGAAAAAACTGTGGAGGAATTGAAAGAAAAGTATCCGGACGCGCGTGGACAAATTGTTGAGGTGATCGACGCCATTGCTCAGGAAGATACCCGGCGCCGAATTCTTGAACAGGGCAAACGTTTGGACGGTCGGGGAATTGACGATATTCGACCGATTAGTTGTGCGATTGGGGTGCTACCTCGAACGCACGGCTCAGCCCTTTTCACTCGTGGGCAAACGCAATGCTTAGCGGTTACTACCCTTGGCACCAAGAGCGATGAGCAAATCGTTGATGATGTCGAAATCGAGAAATCCAAGTCTTTTATGCTCCATTATAACTTTCCGCCTTTTGCCACCGGTGAAGTGAAACCATTACGAGGCCCTTCGCGCCGTGAGATTGGACATGGGGCATTAGCCGAACGCTCCTTAGAACCACTCTTGCCCAAAGAGGAGACATTTCCTTATACGATTCGGGTTGTCTCCGATATTCTGGAGTCTAATGGTTCATCTTCGATGGCAACCGTTTGCGGAGCATCACTATCCCTAATGGATGCCGGGGTACCGATTAAAGCCCCAGCTGCGGGCATTGCGATGGGTTTAGTAAAAGAACAAGAAAAATATGTGATTCTCACTGATATTATTGGAGCTGAGGACCATTATGGCGATATGGATTTTAAAGTCGCTGGCACCAAACAGGGCATCACCGGTCTGCAACTTGACCTAAAGATTCCGGGCGTCCCTTTAGCAATTTTAGCCGAAGCCCTGAAACGGGGCTACAATGCCTACCAGCAGATTTTAGGAATTATGGCAAAAACGATTGACAAACCGCGTCAGTCAATCTCCCAATACGCACCGCGCATCGTTATGTTTAAGATCCCGGTGGATAAGATTGGTGATGTGATTGGTCCAGGCGGCAAGGTGATACGAAAAATTATTGAAGAGACTGGAGTGGAAATTGATATCGAAGATGATGGCTCGGTAACCATCGCCGCACCTTCCACTCAAGCCTTAGAAGCCGGGAAGACTCGGATCTTAAGTATCGCGCAAGAAGTTGAGGTTGGTAAGGTATATAAGGGCGTAGTACGTCGGATTACAAAGTTTGGCGCGTTTGTTGAAGTCCTGCCGGGCAAAGAAGGTATGGTTCATATCTCAAGACTTGCTCCGTTTCGAGTAAAGCGGGTGGAAGATGTCGTAAGAGTTGGTGATGAGATTAAAGTGAAATGCATCGGCATTGATGAATTAGGTAGAGTTAACCTGACCCGGATCATTGATGAGAAATCCGAGCTGCCGCCCCGCAAATCGCCCAGAGGTTAATGACCCAAGATAGAATAAAACCCGAAAAGACTGTTCTTACTAATGGTATACGAATTATTACGGAAACTTTACCCTATCTCCATTCGGTTGCTTTGGGTATCTTTTTTAACCATGGTTCACGCGACGAAAAGGCGCAAGAGCAAGGTCTCTCCCATCTCACTGAGCATATGCTCTTTAAAGGAACAACCAAGCGAACTGCGAAAGATATTTCAATTTTTGCGGAATCGAAAGGAACGATCCTGGATGGCTTTACTGCTAAAGAGAGCAGTGGCATTTATGCCCGTTTCCTTTCGGAAAATTTCTTGCCGATTACTGACCTCATCTGTGAGATCATATCATCACCTTTATTTTCCGCTGAAGATTTGGTAAAAGAAAAGATGGTGATTAGCGAAGAGATAAAATCTGCCCAAGAAGACCCTGAAGACCAAATGTTGAATTTACTCTTCGCCTGTCTGTATGAACCGCATCCGTTAGGAAATACTGTAACCGGAACGATTGAAACTTTAAAAAATTTTGAATCGGCAACGCTCCATTCCTTTTACGAACAGAATTACAAAAAAGGCAGTAAAGTTGTGGTTGGGGTGGGAGAAGTGAAACATAACGAATTATGTGAAACGATGGAGTCGGCTTTGAGGGGATTAATTGCTTCGAATTCAGCCAATTCGCGGCAGGCGCCATTACCCAAAACCCCAACCTATAAGATCGAGACCAGAAAGGAATTGACCCAGGTTTATGTGGCTATGGCGAAACCGGTCTTTTCCTTTCAAGATGAACGGCGTTATGCCCTATCGGTCCTCAATACCGCATTGGGTGGTGGATTGTCGTCGAGATTATTCCAAAGATTACGCGAGGAAGAGGGGTTGGTCTATACGATTGCCTCGTTCGTTGACTTATTCTTTGATTCGGGAATCTTGGCGGTTTATTTTGTCACCGATTATTCGAAACTGGTAAAAGTAATCGCCACGGTATTAGAAGAAATAACCAAGTTGCAAAAAGAAAAGTTTAGTCGTAATGAATTTGAAACGGCATGTAATCTTACCAAGAGTTCAATTCTTTTAGGTTTAGAAAATCCTACCAGTCGAATGATGCGCTTAGCAAAAAATGAACTATTATTAGGTCGAATCATTACCGTTGACGAGACACTTTCGGCTTACAATCGTCTCACCTTAGACGAAGTTAACGATTTAATTGAAATGGTATTGCCGGACAATCGGTTTTTTATAAGTTGTGTTGGTCCACTCCAAGAAAAGGACCTTCAACCATTTTTTACCTAAAAGGAGGAATAATGAAGACCTTATTTTTGAATGAAGAGAAGGTTAAATCAATTCTGACGATGGAGGATACGCTCAAGGCAGTTGAGATGGCATTCCGGGCTAAGGGGCAAGGGAGTTTACAGATGCCGCCCAAGATGTATCTTTATTATGAATCTCACAATGGCGATTTGCGGGTGATGCCTTCTTACATCCCTTCTTTAGATATCTCCGGTGTCAAGGTGGTTAATGTTCACCCCAACAATCCTAAAAAATATCGTCTACCCAGTGTGATGGCTACCATCTTGCTTATTGACCCTGCCAATGGTTATCCGCTTGGTGTCTTGGATGGAACCTGGATTACCACAATGCGGACCGGGGCGGCTTCGGGAATCGCCTCGAAATATTTGGCACGGGAGGATTCAAAAGTTTTGGCCTTAATTGGTGCTGGTGTCCAAGCCGAAACTCAACTTGCAGCAGTTACAATGGTCCGCGCTATTGAAAAGGTTAAGGTCTACGATATCGTCTCCTCAATTAGCGAACGGTTCGTAAAGAAACATAAGCATTTGCCATTGAAATTTGAGATTTGTGGTTCGGTCAAAGATTGTGTAACCGATGCTGATATTATTTGTACCGTGACGCCGGTGCGAAAACCAATTGTCAAATCGGCTTGGGTGAAAGATGGTGCCCATATCAATGCGATGGGTGCCGATGCCCCAGGTAAAGAGGAGTTAGAACCGGCTTTGCTGAGACGGTCAAAGATTGTTATTGACGATTGGGAACAAGCCAGCCATTCCGGTGAAATCAATGTACCCTTAGCCAAGGGTATCATTAGCAAGGATGACATCTATGCGGAAATCGGTGAAATTGTAACCGGCAAGAAAAAAGGTAGGACCGCACCTGACGAAATTACAATTTTCGATTCGACGGGCTTAGGCGTTCAAGATTTAACTACAGCTAATATTGTTTACAAAATTGCGAAAAAGCGGAAACTCGGTACTTGGCTACAAATTATCTAAAGGTAGTTTGTTTTGCGTTGCTCGGAAGATAGTGATTGTTTAATGTTAGAGGTTCAAATCGTTTGACTGGTGAAGGGCGATGAAGATTTGTATGGTTTCGGATGTCTATTTTCCTTACATCGGCGGCATTCCGGAACATATTTACCACTTGGCCGAGGAATTACGAAAACTGGGGCACCAAGTAAAAGTTCTCACTTCCAATTTTGGTGGGACTACGCTGGAGACTTTAAAAACCTGCCCGGACGAAGAATATGTCTATCGGATTGGTAAAAGTCTTTTGATTCGGTCGAACAAATCGTTTGCCCGTTTACCTATCGCTTGGCGACCGCTAAACAAAGTGAAACGTTTCTTTGCCCAAGAGCAATTTGACATAATTCATATCCACGGTTCCTTAGCACCGACCTTGCCCATTATCGCAATTCGGCAATCCAAAGCGGTCAATGTTATCACCTTTCATTCCGACCACGCCAAAAGCAAGGGCTATTTAATTTTTCGACAGTTACTAATGCCTTATTTTCGGAAGTTGGACGGTTTAATTGCTGTTTCCAATCAAGCGCGGGATGCCCAAATGCGTTTTTTCCCGGGTGAATATCAAGTAATCCCTAATGCAGTTGATGTGAATCGGTTTCATCCCGGTGTTTCGGTCTTACCACAATTCGCTGATGCCAGACCCAAGATTCTTTTTTTGGGTCGGTTTGAGCCGCGCAAAGGATTGAAGTATTTACTAAAAGCGCTGCCTTATATTAAAAAAGCGATTCCGGATGTGTTACTAATTGTCGTTGGCACTGGACTTTTAGGCTATTCCTATAAGGAATATATTGCGAAGGAAGTAGAAGAGAATATTCACTTTGCGGGACTGGTAAGTCAAGAAGAGAAGCCACATTATTATGCAACTTGTGATGTCTTTTGTGCTCCTTCGATTGGCTTTGAGTCTTTTGGGATCGTTCTCTTAGAAGCAATGGCAACGGGTAAACCAGTGGTGGCTTCGGATATCAGCGGTTATCGAACAATCTTAGAAGATGGTAAGCAGGGTTATCTTGTGCCACCGCGTCAGCCTGAAGCCATTGCCCAAGCGATTATTAAAATCCTCACCAATCCGAGTCTGGCAAAAAAGTTGGGCGAAGCCGGAAGAGCCAAGGCACTGGCATATTCCTGGCAGAATATTGCGCTTAAGGTGGAGAGTTATTACAAACAACTAATTGCAAAACGCCGATACTCCTTCCAATCTTCAAAAGATTCTTCCGCCACAGTCACGGAGGTTAACGAGAAGAAAGAAGTTTTTGGTCTTTGAGCCCCTGTGGCAAATTCTTCTAAGAAAGGTTAACGGTTTTGTCTGACTCGGCACCGATAATTCCGAGACCGACCAGTCAATTCCTTTCGGTTTTGCGGATTCGTAAGTTTATGATTTTCGCTATCTCGCAAGCGGTTTCTTTATTTGGTGATAAATTAGATTATATGGCGCTATTAGCGATGATTGCCTATTTTGCTAAACTTTATCATTGGGAGCAAGCCCGTGCCATATCCTTTCTTTCGGTAATTATCACTTTACCAACGATTCTCTTTGGTCCGCTGGCAGGAGTATTGGTTGACCGCTGGAATCGGGTCAAAATGATGATTATTTGCGATAGCGCCCGAGCCTTATTGGTGGCTTTAATCCCTTTATTAATTCTTCAAACCGGTAATTTGTTTTTGGTTTACGCAATTGCCTTTTTCGTATTTCTCTTTGGCTTATTTTTCAATACCGGTCGGCTTTCGGTTATTCCTAATTTAGTTTCGCCCCGACGCCTTCTGGCCGCCAATTCTTTTATCAATCTCATTGGTCGGGTTTCAACTTTTCTTGGGATGCTCATCGGTGGGATATTAGTGGATTGGCAAATCTGGCGCAAGATCGGCATCCAGCATCCTTGGAGCGCGGGATTCTATCTCGACTCCTTAACCTATTGGGTCTCAGTAATTGCATTGATTACCATCGCACGCGAACTCACTCACAAAAGAACTCCTAATTCCGCTCCCAATCCCAGCGGGTCGGCTTTTGAAAAAAAAGATTCGGAATTCAAAATTCAAAACACTGCCACCTCCCAGCCAGCCGATTCGGAGTTGATAAAGGCAATTAAAAGTACCATCTCGGATATCAAACAGGCTTATTATGTTATCCGACAATTACCCCCAGTATTATTTGTCTATGCCTCAATCTTCTTACTGGTCATCTTAGGCGCCGCGGTATTTGTCCTTTTCGTTCCAATAATTCAACAAGCCCGAACTGAATTGGGCTTAGGCTTAGGGACCAAAGGCGTTGGGTTCATTGGGGCAATTGGCTCAATTGGACTTATGCTCAGTTCGATGATTTACGGTATAACTGGTCATCGGCTGAAGAAATGGCAGGTGATTCTCGTCAGTTTTTTTATCTTAGGAATTACTGCCTGCCTTTTAGCACTCTTAAAAACTTTTATTTTTGTCGTTCCTTTAGCATTCATTGCTGGACTACTCCTTTCGCCAATTCTGATTGCATCGGATACATTGCTCCATGAGAATGTTCCCGAAGCAGCGCGTGGTCGAATATTCTCAACCCGGGAATGGATTTTACATCTCAGCTTTGCCTTCGCTGCTTTTTTAATTGGTCAGTTGACAATTTTTATTCCAAAACGAAGTCTGTTATTTGGTATCGGTGCTTTTGTTATCATTCTCAGTATTATTGGGTTTTGGATAATTAAGGATAAAAAGATTGGATGACCGACCCACGGATTATTAAGATGGCAAAGGTGATTGTTGAATATTCCCTAACTTTACGGGAAAAAGAACTCTTTCGAATTGAAGGGTCTTATCTGGCAATACCTTTGATGAAAGAAGTTTACCGCGCCGCCTTAGCAGTTGGTGCCCATCCCTATACCAAAGTGGCAATTCCGGAATTGACCGAAATATTTTACCGCTACGCCAGTGATGAGCAGATTTTATTTCTATCCGATATTGAAAAGCGGGAAGCTGAACTTTTACAAGCCCGGCTCTTCATTTATAGCGACTCCAATATTAAATCGCTCGCCAATATTGATTCTAAAAAGATTGCGCGTTGGCGCGAAAGTCAACGGCAAATCCTTTCATTACTTTTAACCCGCAAGGCCCAAGGCGAACTGAAATCTTGTTTAACCCTCTTTCCAACTCAATCCTTTGCCCAAGAAGCTGAAATGTCTTTAAGCGAATACGAGGAGTTTGTCTTTTCCGCCTGTTTTTTAAATTCGCCTGACCCGATTGCTGAATGGCAGAAATTGTCCGCCGAGCAAGCCCGGTTGGTCTCATTCTTAAATAAAATTCATCAGATTAAAGTGATTGGCCCCTCTACCGATTTAACCTTCTCGGTTGCGGGTCGGCGATGGATAAATTCTGATGGCAGAGCTAATTTTCCGTCCGGCGAAATTTTTACCTGTCCAGTTGAAGACTCGGTCTTTGGCTTTATCCATTTTTCTTATCCGGCAATCTATCTTGGTCGCGAAGTGCAAGGCATCACCTTACAGTTCCAAGACGGTAAAGTTATCCGAGCAACCGCTGAAAAGGGTCAAGACCTACTCGATGCTTTATTAAATTTAGATGCGGGAGCAAGAACTTTGGGTGAATTTGCCTTCGGTAACAATAAGAATATCCAGCGCTTTACCAAAATGATTCTTTTCGACGAAAAGATTGGTGGTACGATTCATTGTGCCTTAGGCGCTGCATATCCTGAAACCGGTGGTAAGAATCAATCTTCTTTTCATTGGGATATGATTTGCGATATGCACCAAGGCCAAGTCTATGCCGATGGTAAATTAATTTACGAAAATGGGAAATTTCTTATTTAGGGATGAAGAATCGTTTCAAGATTTGTTGCATCAATAGGAGGTAATGATGATTGACCCAAGAATTGAAAAGATGGCAAAAGTCCTTACCCGATATTCGTTGGAGTTAAAAAAGGGCGACCTATTCCGAATCGATGGCAGTTATCTAACCGAACCGCTCATCAAAGCGGTATTTAAAGAAGCACTGCTTTTGGGGGCTAATCCCTATACAATGGTTACCATCGAAGGACTTCAGGAAATTTTTTATAAAAATGCTTCGGAGGAACAGTTGAAATTTGTCTCACCGATTGATTGGTTGACTTGTGAGAAACTCGATGCTCAGTTAACCCTTTGGGGCGATTGGAACACCAAGTATCTCACCAATGTTGATGCCAAGCGGGTTGCGATGTATTTTGGGGCAAGGAAAGATTTATTCAACCGCCGGCTGGAACGAATTAGCCGTCACGAGTTGCGCTGGTGTGGTACTCTATTCCCTACCCAGGCCAATGCCCAAGATGCTGAGATGTCTTTAAGTGAATTTGAAGATTTTGTCTTCACCGCTGGTTTTTTAGACAGACCCGACCCGATTGCCGAGTGGCAAAATCTTTCCCGGCAACAGGCGACGTTAATTGAAGAATTGAGCAAAAAGAGGCAATTTCGGATTAAAGCGTCTGATACCGATTTGACTTTTGAGGTGCAAGGACGAAAGTGGATAAATTGCGATGGCCATCTAAATTTCCCGGATGGCGAAATTTTTACTTCACCGATTGAAGAATCGGTCGAAGGTTCAATTCGTTACACTTACCCGGCAGTCTATCAAGGGAAAGAAGTAGAAGATGTCCGCTTACAATTTGAGGCGGGGCGGGTCATCAAAGCCAGTGCGGCAAAAGGCGAAGATTTCTTAAAAGCGATGCTCGATACCGATGCCGGTGCACGCTATGTTGGCGAATTTTCCTTCGGCAACAACTACGGAATCCAACGTTTCATTAAACACACCCTTTTTGATGAAAAGATTGGTGGTACAATTCATATCGCTTTGGGCGCTTCATTACCTGAAGCCGGTGGCAAGAATAAGTCAGCAATTCATTGGGATATGGTTTGTGACTTAAGAAAGGGTAGTGAGGTTTATGCCGATGGCGAATTAATCTACCGCGATGGCAAATTTTTAATTTAGGTAAGATGAGGAAACCGCCAAAGAGACAGAGATTCTCGCTTCTCGGTAACACCCGTGACCCTGGGTCAAGAACGGGAAGATAAAAAAGAGCTATGGGAAATGCAGGGTTTTTCTAAATAGCCGTTAGCGTTTTTGGCAATTATCAACCGATTGACATTAGCGATGAGGAACTTTATAGTTCAAGATGTCAAAAAGGGTTAAGCGATGCTTACAGTGAAAAAGATTGAAAGCGAAAAAGAACTCGATGCATTCGTCAAATTTCCCTTAAAGCTTTATCAGTCTGACCCCAATTATGTCTCACCCATTATCAGCGATGTAAAACGGACCTTAAATCCTCAAAAAAATCCGTTCTTCCGCCATGCTGCCCGCGAATTATTCATTGCTCATAACGGCAAAGAAATATTGGGTAGAATCGCCGCAATTATTGATTATAACTATGTCCAATACCACCAAACTGCGGTTGGTTATTTTGGTTTTTTTGAAGTTGTCAATGACTTTGAGGTTGCCAAGGTGCTTCTCGACTCTACTGCCGATTGGTTAAAATCAAGAGGAATGGTTCGGATGATTGGTCCAGCTAATCCTGGTCTTTATGACGAATGTGGTTTTTTGGTTGAAGGTTTCGATTCACCACCGATGGTCAAGATGCCTTATAATCCAAAATATTATTTAGATTTAGTGGAAAAATACGGAATGAAAAAGGAAAAGGACTTATACGCCTACTATTTGAGGACCGATGCGGCAGTACCCGAGAAATTGCAACGGGTGATTAACGCCATTAAAAGCCGACCGGGAGTAAAAGTTCGCAAGATTGACTTTAGCCAACAAGAGCTGGAAAAAAAGAAAATAAAGGAGATATACAATAATGCTTGGTCACAAAATTGGGATTTTGCCCCACTCACTGATGAAGAGATTGACGACTTATTTAAATTATTAAAGCCTTTAGCCCGTCCTGAAATTATTCCAATTGTTGAAATTAATAACGAACCGGCTGGAATGAGTATTGCTTTGCCCAATTATAATGAAATTCTGATCAAGTTAAAAGGTCGGCTTTTCCCATTCGGAATCTTTAGGCTGTTATTGGGTAAAAATAAGATTCAATCCGCCCGGCTTTGGGCATTAGGAGTAAAAGATAAGTTTCGCAAGATGGGACTCGATGCTCTGCTTTATTATGAGACCTTTGCAGGTGCCAAAAGATTGGGTATCAAATGGGGTGAAGTTTCTTGGATACTTGAGGATAATATTGACATCCAAAGACCGATTGAACTTTGGGGCAGTAAACTCTATAAACGATACCGAATTTATGGCATAACTATCTGAATCGGCGAAGCCGATTTAGAAAGAGAAAACTCCTTAAGAATTCGACTGCGTCTAATCTGAATCAGATTTTGCAAGAAAAGAGAAACCCTGAACTTGTTTTTCGGTTGATTGTTAGGGATTGACCTTTTGAAAACATCGGCTAAAATGGTTAGATAATGTGTGGTGTATTAGGAATCTTTTATCCACCGGTGAGGGATAAAAATCGGCCGGATGTGGTAACCGAATTATACGAAGGGCTAATTGCCCTCCAGCATCGGGGTCAGGATTCAGCAGGGATAATCACTTATGATGAGATGTTCCATCTAAAGAAGGGGAATGGTTTGGTCAGCCGAGTCTTTAACGAGAAAAATCTGGCTCGGCTCAAAGGCAATGCCGGAATTGGTCATGTCCGTTATCCAACGATTGGTCCGGGTAGTGTTGAAGACGCTCAACCCTTTTTTGTCAATGCGCCATTTGGAATAGCCTTAGTGCACAATGGCAATGTCACCAACTATTTCGCTTTGCGAAAAGACTTGGCTGAAAATTGTTTGCGGCAACTTAATTCTTTTTCGGATGCCGAAGCGATTTTAAATGTTTTTGCTGATGAAATGCAAAGTTTAGGTAGAGTGAAACGGGACCGAACTTGTGCCACAGTTAATAGACTCCCTCAGTTAATCTTTGCTGCAGTGGCTGGCGTAATCAAGAGGGTTAAAGGCAGTTATTCGGTCGTTGTGCTTATTGCTAATAAGGGGATGCTGGCTTTTCGTGACCCTAAGGGCATCAAGCCTTTAATCTTTGGTGAAAAGGATAATGCTTTTGCCTTTGCCTCGGAAAGCGCAGCATTTGACCTATTGGGCTATCGAATTGTGCGGGACGTGAGACCAGGCGAGGCAATTTTCATTGATTGGTCAGGGCACTTGCATTCCAAGGTTATTAAATCAGAAACTCCTGCCCCTTGTATTTTCGAATGGGTTTATTTTGCTCGACCGGATTCGGTAATTGATGGGATTGGAGTGTATGAGGCACGATTTCGCCTGGGTGTCAATTTAGCAAAGGAGTGTTTGAAACAGGGCTTAAAGCCGGATGTGGTGATACCAGTTCCGGATACGGCTCGGGCTGCAGCGACTTCATTAGCTAAGGTGATGGGTGTGGATGAACGGGAGGGTTTGATCAAGAATCGCTACATTGCCCGGACTTTCATTATGCCCAGAACTGAGAATCGGGGGCTGGCGGTTCGGCAAAAACTTAATCCAATTCGTAGTGAAATTCAACGCCGAAAGGTTTTAATTGTCGATGATAGTATTGTCCGGGGAACGACTTCTAAGGAGATTGTGGCGATTGTCCGGGAGGCTGGGGCTAAAGAAATCTACTATGCCGTAACCTCACCGCCCCTGAAGTTTCCTTGTGTCTATGGGATTGATATGATGACTCGGGGTGAATTCATCGCCCGAAAGAATTCGGTAGAAAAGATTCGTAAGATGATTGGGGCGGATGTTTTAATTTATCAGACCTACGCTGGATTGATTGATGGGGTTAGTGGTGGTGACAAAACTCGTCGGTTTTGTACTGCCTGTTTTTCTGGTGAGTATCCAACCCGGATTACCAAAAGCGAATTAACCCTGATGGAAACTGACCGCTATTGTGTGGAACGATTGGGTAATGGTTCGGATGCGATTTAATCGGCGTACCATTCGGTTTTTAATACTATTTAATAGTATCGCATTACGATTGGTTTTTGGGGAATTGGCGCCACCAAAAGATGTTTATGCCCGGGATAATCCTAATGACGGTGGCGGTAAGATAATGGTCACTTGGACGATTGCTGCCGATGACCCGACTCTTGCCGGTTATGAAATTTATCGCAAGGGTGAAAATGACACTGTTTTCCTTCAAGTGGCATTTCGGGGGCGAGGGGTTAATTCCTATTTAGATGAAGAAGTCCAAGACGGTATGGTATATTATTACAAAATTGTTGCAGTGAGGGATGAGGAGAGGGCAGAAGCGGTATCTAACCCGGCGAAAAGTTATCCCCAATGGTTTGACACCAATAAAATTAACATTGTGGTCTTTACCGCTTTATTTATATTTTTAATCCTCTTTTTTATTTCACAAGCCAAACGTGGGGTCAAATTATTTATTCGCAAAATTGCTGGTTTGACAGCGGTCGAAGAAGCAGTAGGACGAGCAACCGAAATGGGTAAGCCAATCCTATATGTCCCTGGGCTTTCCACAATGGATGATGTGGCGACTCTGGCTTCGCTCAATATTTTAAGTGAAATTGGCAAAACTACCGCCCGCTATTCAACCAATTTAATAGTTCCCTGTGCTGACCCGATTGTCTATACAGTTGCCCGCGAAGTAGTGAAAGAGTCATATACCCAAGCCGGTCACCCTGACACCTTTAATCCGGACAGTGTATTTTTTGTTACCGACGACCAATTTGCCTTTGCCGCAGCGGTAGATGGGATAATGACTCGGGAGATGCCAGCGACCAATTTCTTCATTGGTTATTTCTGGGCGGAATCCTTAATTTTAGCGGAAACTGGTGCTGCCACTGGTGCAATTCAAATTGCCGGCACGGATGCGGTGATGCAATTGCCATTTTTCATTACTGCCTGTGATTACACTTTGATGGGTGAAGAACTTTATGCCGCATCGGCTTATTTAGCCCGCGAGCCGCTTTTGCTCGGCGCCTTAAAAGGACAAGATTACAGCAAGGCTTTTATCATCGGCGTTCTTATCATCACCTCACTTTTTGCTTTACTTTTTAACCTACCGGTTTTGAAACTCTTTTAGATTCGAGAAGTCTTCCTCTTGGTTAGCTTCTGCGTTACAATAGGTTCGATTTAGAAAAGTTTTAATTTTTCGCTTATTGTTAAAACTCTGCGAATTTTAAAAATATTTATTTTGCTTTCAAAAAATTGACCAGTTTTTCGTCTATCGTCTTGGTCTTCTGTCGGTTAGGCTAATTTTTCATTTGGGAGTGGGTATCGCTTAGGGGGCTACCCCGTAGGCTAGCCCATAAGCTGTCTGGTAGGTTGCTTGGAGGGTTGCCCGTCGGGTCGCTTCCGAGGCTATTTAGGGAGCAAGTTGGAGAGTGGGTTTGCGGGCACCTTCGGAAGCGACTCAGTAGGCAATCTGGGAGGCAAGCCGGTAAGCAGCCTGGTAGATAGTCCAGTAGGCCACCTGGGAAGGAACCTCCGACACCGTCTCCTATACCGCTACCCCACCATACCCTCCCCCATACTAATCCCAAATATAAGATATTAAAAATCAAACAGAAAGAAAAATTTTCAGCTAAACCAAGGCGTTAGTTATAACTAACCTTTATGGAAAAAGCTATGTTCGTAATTATTTTTACCAACTACTGATTTTTTTTGGGGTTGTGTTGAATCGACCCTTTTCTGCTGGAAGGAAATATCCATTTCTCGTTGCGTTGAGAAAAACGGATCCGGAGGAATAGCCAAGACTGTCTAATCGTTTCAAGATTTTTATAAGATATCAACATACTGGCACGATTGCTTGAATGAAAAGAAAGGCAAATAAAGCAAGCATAAGTGAAATCATAACTTTAACTGCGCCCGGAAAATTTCTTATCGTTTGGTCGAGTTCGGCTTCATAATGGCTGGTAACGCTTTTTAACATCTCAGCTAATTTGCCGGTTTCTTCACCAGTGGCTAACATTTGAATAACCAGTGGCGAAAAGATTTTTAACTCTTGAATCGAATTGGCTAACTTTTTACCCTGCAGTATTGCTTGAATAATCTTTTCAATTTGGGCTGATATGAAATCGTTACTCAATGTCTGGGCAACCAATCTCAAGCTTTTGGTAAGTTCTGAACCGGTGCGATTGATAATTTCAAATAACCAGGCAAAACGAAACATTGTTAGTTGAAAAATTAACGGTCCAATCAGCGGAACTTTTAAGATAAACCTATCCTGGTGAATTCTCCGCCTTTTCGCTCGTGTGATAGCATAAAAGAATAATAGGAAGCCGGCCAATATAATAACCAGCCCAACAATAAATAAAAAGAGTATTTTAAACTTTAAAAAGGTTAGGGATAATATTAAAGCCGTTAGGATTATCGGATATCGTAAAGCAAGAAAGACCTCCTGCCTTAATTGGAACTGAATCTTTAATAGTTCCGTGAGTCGAAATAATATTTCATCTAAAGCACCGGTCGTTTCGCCTGCCCAGACCGAATTGACATACAACCTATCGAATATTTTGGAAAATTTTGCCATCGCCTCGGCAAGAGTACTTCCGGTAGATAAATCCTTTTTAATCAGTGCCAAAGTCTTGGCTAAAGTTGGATTTTGGGTTTGCCTTTGTAAGGTACTGATGGCAGAAGGTATTGTCACACCAGATTTATACAGTGTTGCCAATTGACTAGTGAAATAAATTAAATCGGGCGCTTGAACCGGACCAAATAGACCCATTGTAATTCTGATTTTACATTCTTGCCAATTCTTCAGCCATTAACTGGCGTTGGTAGAGTTGCCAGTAAAGATTCCTTTTCGCTAAGAGTTCGTTATGGGTCCCTTGCTCAACAATTTTACCATTATCTAAGACATAGATAATATCGCAGTTACTCAATATCGCCAAGCGATGGGAGATAATAACTAAAGTTGAGTCTTTAATAAAATCGGTCACAGCTTCGAAGAATTTCTGCTCGGTCTCGGCATCAAGATTGGAAGTGACATCGTCCAATAATAATATCTTCGGTTTGCCCAAAAGGGCTCGGGCGATTGCGACCCGTGCCTTCTGACCACCGGATAATTTTAAGCCACGCTCGCCAATCAGTTCATCCAACCCTTTTGGCATATCCTTTATCTCTTGTTCCAACTGGGCAATTTTTACTACCTGGTTAAGTTCTTGTTCGTTGGCATTACGACCGAATAGGATATTATTTCTAATCGTATCCGAAAAGAGCACCGGCTCTTGGGGAGCGTAACCATAGATTTGACGCCAAGTCCTTATATCAATCTCCTTTAGGGGGATGCCATTCAATTTGATACTGCCTTGATTAGGCTCAGCGATACCCAAAAGTAGCCGCATAATTGTGCTCTTGCCCGACCCGACCGTACCAGCAATACCGATTTTTGCTTTGGCTGGAATTTTGAGATTAATGTTATTGAGTACGGTTTTGCCATTATAACTGAAAGTGACATCGTTCACTTCAATTGTTGGCGAGATGGCAGTGTCTAAGGTCAGATAAATCTGACCCCTATCCTGAATTGAATTCAGGGGCACATCCGGTTTAAATTCCGCCAGTTCGCGAATCCGGCTTTCGGCTGCAGTAGCGCGTTTGCCGGCAACAAAGAAATTGCCAATATCGAACATCGGCGTGATTAACATTAGGATATAGCCATTGAAAGCAACGAACTCACCTAAGGTCAATTTTTGTTTTATGACAAATATCCCACCAACCCATAGTACCAAAAGGATACCCAATTCGGCAATACCATTAAAAATTATACCAATTTTTGCTTCCACAATCACGGTCTTGACCGCAGCGGCGATTCTTTGATTCAAAGTCTCTCGGAAAAGTTTCTGACTCCGTTCTTCCATAACATAAGACTTGACCAGTTTGATACCAGAAAAGTTGGCTTCCAAGTGATTGTTCGTCTCCGAAATCTTTTCCCGCCAGGCAAGATACCACTTTTCTATCAATGGTCCTAACTTCAGCCAAGCAAAAATTGCTAATGTTACCGGTGAAACGGTTATTAGAGTGAAGAGCGGATTCATTCGAATCAGAATGATCAAAGCAATAATGATGGTAAAGATTCCTTCAACTGGTCGAAAGATTCCGGAACAGGCAAACCAGGATAAATCCTGTAAGTCGTGGTCGAGCCGTTCAATCACATCACCAGAAGGAAATTTATTGGTAAACCGGTGTCCCATCCTAAGAATCTGAGTGAAGACATTATTTCGGGTATGCCACATAAATAGTTCATTAGTCCGACCCCGGGCAAATGGCAGAAAGACTGAGATTAAAGAACGCCCAATTCCAAAACCTAAAAGAATCAACACAAATTTTATTACGACTGGGGTGGCTAACTTAGTCCGAATACCATCAATGATATAACGGAGAATCAAAGGAAAGGAGAGCGAAATCGCAGTTCCAATCGCCGTAAATAGAATAAGCAAGATAAGTCGAGTTTTCTGCCTTTTCCAGAAATCAAAAACCAACTTTATTTTAAACATACTAAGTCACTTCGCTACTTACTGGGGTAAGGTATTGGAGTTTATACAATCGGTAATAATAACCTTCTCGGCTTAAAAGTTCCGAGTGGGTGCCTTCTTCGACAATTTTACCTTTATGAAGCACAACGATTCGATCCACCATTTGGACTGTGGCTAAGCGGTGAGCGATGATGATTGCCGTCCGACCGGCTAAAAGTTCGGTTAGCCCTTCCTGAAGTAAATGTTCGGTCTGGGGGTCAACCGAGGAGGTTGCTTCGTCTAAGATTAAAATCTTGGGATTTGCGACCAAAGCCCGAGCAAAAGAGAGGAGTTGGCGTTCGCCTTGGGAAAGATTAATGCCTCTTTGAATCAAATTGGTCTTATAACCTTCGGGCAAGTTTAAGATTCGATTATGAATCCTTGCCCGCTTGGCTGCGTTGTAAACAGTGTCTTCGCTAATCGTTTCATCAAAGAGTCTCAGGTTATCTAAGATTGAACCGGGAAAAAGTATTATGTCCTGGGGTACAAAGCCAATACAACGGCGCAAGAAATGTTTATCCAATTTATGCAACTCGTAATCATCTAAAAGAATTTTGCCGAATTGTGGCTCATAGAATCTTAAAAGTAAATTGATGATTGATGTCTTACCGGCACCGGTTTCACCAACTAACGCTACCTTTTCACCTTTTCGAATTGTGAGGTTGATATCTTTTAAGACCCATTCTTTTGGCTCAGGGCATTTAGCAAGGTCTTCTTTAACCAGTGTTTCTTGGCGAGGTTCGTAGGCAAAGTTTACCGAAGAGAATACAATTTCCTTTTGAAAGGTCTTAAAGATTGGTTTAATCTCGCCAGGTTCTTCTAATCTGGTGTCTAAGATTCCAAACATCCTTTCACCCGAAGCCAATGCCCGTTGGATGACATTCAGTTGGTCAGAGAGACCCCGCAAGGGCATAAATAAACGCATAATATAACTGATAAATAAAATCAAAGTGCCAATTGTGATTAATCCCTTTAATGCCCAGATACCACCAATACCTAAGACCAAGACAAATCCCAGCACTTCGCCAAAATCAACCATAAACCAGACCCGATACCATAACTTCATTCCCAAAAATTCCTTTTGGTATTTCTCTTGATTGTGAATGTTCATCTTATCACTGAAGTTCTTTTCTTGATTGAATGCTTGGATAACTGGTAAGCCCCAAATCGTCTCGTTAATGAAATTATTAATATCGGCTACCTTTCTTCTTATTTCAACATAGATTGGTCGGATACGTTTTTGAAACCAGTAGAAGAAATAGACAAAGGGTGGTAGCAGGGCGAAAATTAAAAGATAAAGTTTCCAGTTAACCAATATCATTACCACCGACATACCAATTAACAAGGCAAAATCCTGAACCAAAACCACCGCCGTGCTAGTAAAGAGTAGTTTTAGAGCTTCGGTATCGGATTCGACTCGAGTGATGAGCCTACCCACTGGATTACGGTCAAAAAACGACATCGGTAGATTGAGAATATGCTGGAACAGCTTTTCTTTCAAATCGGCGGCAGCATTTTCACCAACTTTAGAAAGTTCAATTCGCTGAAAATAACCGATTAAAAAGATAACGGCTTGGAGTGCCAAATAGATAATCGAAGTTCGGATTAAACCAGGAATACTGCCTTTGGCAATATCAACATCAATTGCTTGTTTTAAGAGCAACGGTCCAAACAAAGATAAAACGGTTGAAAAGAGCAAAAGCAGGGTAGCGGTTATGATTTTTGCCCGATATTTACGAAAATAAGGCAAAATCCTGGGTAAAAGTTTAAGACCTAAACCTTTGGTCTTCGATTCTTCTTCTAAATAAAAAAGGTCTTCACCAAACATAAAACACTCATTATAGAATTAAAAAAATTTACTCAGCACTATATCTTAATTGAGCATTTTTGTCAAGGCAGGTTAGGAAATTGTGAAACAGCCGATGGTTTTTAATGCGCGAAATCGTACCAATATAAAATAAATATACGGAAAAAAACCGGTTACTACTCTTCGTTTTTTAATTTCGCTTCCCAACCCCGGTTGGTGGGAAAATAGTATTTGCGTCCTTTTAAGGATTTGGGAAAGTGTTCTTGGTTCACCTTAGCCCCAGGATAGTTATGGGCGTATTTATACCCTTTGCCATAACCTAATTGCTTCATCAAAGGTGTAACCGGATTTCTTAGATGCAAAGGGACCGGTTCAGCCATTGTTTCTAATGCATCTTTTTTGGCTGATTCGTATGCCTTATATACCGCATTCGATTTTGGGGCTAAGGCTAAATAAATACAAGCCTGGGCTAATGCGGTATTACCTTCTGGCATTCCGATAAAATCTACTGCTTCCTTTGCTGCATTGGCAACAACTAATGCTTGGGGGTCGGCATTGCCGATATCTTCAGAGGCAAAGCGAACTAACCGCCGGGCAATATAAAGTGGGTCTTCACCGGCTTCCAACATCCGGGCTAACCAATATAACGCCGCATCCGGGTCAGAGTCGCGCAAACATTTGTGTAATGCCGAGATTAAATTATAATGCTCCTCACCACTTTTGTCGTAGAGGAGAAATTTTCTTTGCACCACATCTTCAACAATCGCTAATGTTATCTGGCGTTGATTTTTTGAATTCGGGTCAGTTGCCATTACAGCCAACTCTAAGGTATTTAAGGCGCGTCGGGCATCGCCATCCGAAATGGTCGCAATATATTCTAAGGCTTTTTCACTAATTACCGGATTAAAAGGCTTTAGACCATCTTCGGCTGTAAGCGCCCGCTTCATAATTTTCTTTAAGTCATTTTTAGTAAGGGGCTTTAAGACATAAACCTTGGTGCGCGAGAGTAAAGGACCAATCACTTCAAAAGATGGGTTCTCGGTTGTTGCTCCAATCAATATAATTTTGCCGGATTCTACATAAGGCAAAAAGGCATCTTGCTGGGCTTTATTGAACCGATGAATCTCGTCAACAAAAAGAATTGTCCGTTTGTTGTGAAATCTCTGTTGGTATTCAGCTTGCTTAATAACATTACGAATCTCAGCCACACCCGAAGTTACTGCACTGAAGGCAACGAAATGGGCATTGGAAGATTGAGCACAAAGCAGCGCCAAAGTGGTTTTGCCCGAACCTGGTGGTCCCCAAAAAATCATTGAATAGAGTTCGCCTTTTTCTAACAGGGTTCGTAACGGCTTGCCTTTAGCTAAAAGGTGGTCCTGTCCCAAAATCTCGTCTAAACTCTTCGGTCGCATCCGGTCAGCCAAAGGCTTGGAAAATTGGTTCTTATCAGTAAAGAGGTTCATCAGTTTATCTTAAGCCTGCTCAATTAAAAGTCA
Source organism: Caldifarciminota bacterium (assembly GCA_039801565.1). Lineage (GTDB taxonomy): Bacteria > Hydrothermota > Tepidihabitantia > Tepidihabitantales > JAOUPE01 > JBDRUX01. Next base: position 14,905 of record JBDRUX010000004.1, on the reverse strand, counting down.
AGTAATCACCCAAGGCAATTTTGGGTTGATTATCCGAAATTGAATTCTTTCAATTTTTCATAAAGAGGCCCTTCGGGGCGTAGGATACTTTGGAAAAGGACAATTGATTTTATTAAGAATGGAGGGCTTGAATAATTAGTTTCGAAAATTTGGATCGCATCTTTTAAAAATCCTTTTACCCGTCCAATTGTGAGATGGGGATGAAATTTTTTCGCCTCAGGCTTATAACCAATCTTTACTAAGGATTTTTCAATATTGGCTTGTAGTTCAATGATTTCATTCTGCCCCTGTTTCACCCCAATCCAAATTATCCTTGGTGTTCTTTGCGAAGGAAAAGCACCGACACCGTTCAAATTCATCTCAAAAGGTCGGCAATTCTTGGTCGCTTCTCCTAATGCCCTGTTGACCTTGTCTAAAAAATCTTCTCGGATTTCGCCTAAAAAGATTAAAGTGATATGGAGATTTTCCTTATTAACCCACCGTATTGGATAATTGGCTTGGCTGAAGTTATTGATAATCTTTGCTACTTCGTCTCGAACCGCATTAGGAATTTCCACAGCAAGGAATGACCTAATCACCTTTCACTCTTGAACAATGTTGAACAACTTTAACCATTTGTCTTGTAAAGTTTTCGTTATCCTCAAGGTTCCCTGGAGAAAAGCTGTTTCGCGACCCAATGATTTATCACCTGGGTTGCTTCGGCTAAAATCAGTCCCTTAATTTTTGCTTTCGCATCCAGCAATCGTCTCACTTTTTCTCTAAAATCGTCCCAACCCCAGACATCGGTTTCCAATTGCCAGAACCTGCCTTGGAACGGATGGCTTAGCAAATTTCGCATTTCGAACTCCGAACTCCGAATTTCGAGTTTGCTGTCATCTTCAACCAAAAAATGGATATGGCAATAATTTTCGCAGACCCGCCAGTTCAACTCCGGCAATACTTGGGCAATACCGACTATTTGCTCTTTCTCTCGACAACAATTGGCAACCAACTGATTCATCTTTACTTCAACCCAGCCTTCATCCTGGCGAACAGTCTCGGCTAATTCTTCAACCGAAGCGATTGGGTTCTTATAGATTGCGCGCAAAAGATTTTGTTCAGCTTCGGCAAGTGGCGCCGGGAATGGTAAAGTGTAATCGCTCAGTTTATAAATCTCAAAATACTCAAACCCAGAGCCATCACCTCCCACCTGATTATTAAAATTCGCTTGGCAAAATTCAACCGTTGCGGAGAAATTCTGGGTGTAGAAGAGGATATTAAGATTAGGACCAACCGGATAAAAAATTGGCAAATTATAAAAGACTTCGGTCACATAAGGTAGTTTTTCAACAATACGAGCCAGGGTCTTGGTTGGGTCAGCGGTAATGCCCAACAAACAACCGTAAGCCCAATCACCACCCAAAAGAACCGGAAGACGAATTATTAACTGGTAACTTCGGATTAATTTTTCAGCTTCCATTCTTGATAGCCGGGCCATAATTTCAGTCTTTTCGATTTTTAACTCAGTGGCAATTGATTCCAAAAATGGTCTTGCGCCATTCTCCAGCGCGTGGATGATTACTAAATCAGTTTGGTCAATCTTCATCGTTCAATAACCGGCATAATCCTAATGATAGTTTTACACTTGTCAAGACTAAAAAAAGACTTGACTTGACCTTTATTTAGTGGATAATAACCCAAAAGGTCTGAAGCATATTGACAGCTTCAGCCGAATTGTGTATAGTAAAAAAATGTTTAAGGAGGATAGATGATACGCGAATTTAATGCTGGCGGCACTTTTATGTGGTTCTTGCTAGCCTGCGCGATTTTAGGTTTAGCAATCTTCTTTGAGCGACTCTACACCATCTTTATCAAGATGCGGTTAAATGCCAAAACTTTTGTTGGCAGGTTAATTCGAACAATTGATAAAGATGGTATCCAGGCTGGGATTAACTTATGTGCCAAAACTCCCAGCCCAGTAGCTCGAGTGTTAAAACCAATTCTTGAGATGGAGAAAGAAAATAAACCACGCACCGCAATGGAGGATGCTTTGGTGCGTGCTGGCACTCAAGAATTAGGTTTCTTGGACCGGGGTATGGCGCTTATGGCTGGTTTAACAACCGTAGCACCTTTTATTGGATTTTTAGGGACCGTCAACGGAATGATTAGCGCTTTTGCGGCAGTAGCAGCAGTTGGTGAGGTTGAACCGACTGTAGTCGCCTCAGGAATTTCGGAAGCGTTGATTACGACGAAGTGGGGTTTAATTATTGCGGCACCACTGGCAATTATTCATATTATATTCTCGGGTCGAATCAATGGCTATACCCGAGATATGGAAACCGCGGCAACCCAACTTTTAGATTATCTTGAAGCAAAACGCGGCGGAAAGTGTTGATTGACCGAAAGGTTGGGAAATGGAGTTTAAAGAAAAGATTAAAAGAAAACCAGCTATCCCAACTGCCTCAATGGGCGACATCGCTTTTCTCATCATCATCTTCTTTATGACAACTAGTATCTTTAGTCGGGAGAAAGGATTAAAAATAGTTCTACCGGAAAAAGGACAAGAGGTAAAGATTAAAAGCGAAAATATTCTAACGGTTCAAGTTAACCCGCAAGGCGAAGTGCTAATCGGTGACAAGATAATCACTATTCCTGAGGTTAGATCAAAGGTAGCGGAAGCGTTGGCAGAGAATAAGGAGTTGGTTGTAGCGTTGAGGGTGTCACGGTCGGCACCCTACAAGACGATGATCGATGTTTTTGATGAATTGAAATTGGCAAAAGCCGAGCGAATTAGTCTGATACCAGTGAAGGAAGAGGGTGCACAATGAAAAAAATTAGTCTGAAGCGCCCAACCGAGCCAGAAATTCCGACCGCTTCTACTGCTGATATTGCCTTTCTTTTAATTATCTTCTTTATGCTGACAACTGTCTTTCGAACCGAACGTGGACTGAAAATCAATCTGCCGGGAGCAGAATCAACCGAGAGAATTTTGAAGCGGCGCAATGTTGCTCATGTTTGGTTAGACCGTGCCGGACGCATCTCGATTAATGACAACCTCTTAGATATAAAAGGTGTAACCGCAGTAATGGCAGGAAAATTTGCCGACAATCCGGATTTAATTGCCGAAGTCCGAGCTGATAAAGATAGCGAATATGGAAAAGTGAACGATATTCTTGAAGCACTCAAAGATGCCGGGGTCTTAAAAGTTACTTTTGCCACTGAGTTTGAACGGAGAGGGGGCTAAATGGCAGGAATTAGCCCAATTTCGAAATTGGAATGGGATGAGGATTTATATTATGCTCGGTCATTTCGTTTGGGGATGATTGCTGCCTTGGCTTTTGTTTTAGCCGTTTTTATCATTTCGCCAAAAGAATTTGAAGTAACACCCTATACTCTGCGCAAAGAGATTACCACGATAATGGAGGAGTTGCCCCCCGAATTGGAAAAATTAGCCGAACCTCCACCGGTTGCTCGACCGCAATTACCGGTTGCGGCTACTGTGCCGGAAGAAGCTGAAGCGACAACAATTGCGCCAACCGAATTTACTGAGATAATTAAAAAGCCGGAACTAACCGAAGTACCAGTTGTGCCGTTCTGGAAAGTCGAAGTGAAACCAAAACCTGAATATATCCCCCAGCCAACTTATCCTGAAGCAGCCCGGCTGGCTGGTATCGAAGGGACGGTAGTGGTTGAGGCTTTGGTGGATGTTGATGGTAAGATAATTGATGCCCGGATTTTGAAATCAGCTAATCCAGCATTAGACGAAGCGGCATTAAGAGCAGCAAGTCAAGCCCGCTTCACACCAGCTAAGCAACGCGATATGTTCGTGCGGGTTTGGGTTTCAATCCCGTTTCGATTTACCCTAACCGGCAGATGAACTCTTGCTTGGAATGGAAAACTTACAGTCAGTTTAAAATTCATGGCATTAAATAGCTTAAGAAAGGAGGTGAGAGACGAATAAAATATTTTAGCCCGAGGGGCTCATTCGAAAGGTCAGATTGTGATAAAATATAAAGAAAGGAGTTGGGATGAAAAGGGTAGTAGCAGGAGTAATTATAGTAGTAATCGCGGTCTTTGGTGCTAATTGGGTTCGGGCACCAAAGGTTAGCGCGGTTCCAATAAAAGGTGAATATACACCTGGCTTAAAACCTTTACCTCCGCCACCGACACCAAAAGGGACCGATGTCCCAGTAATTATTGCTTCAATTCCAGATTTACGGGTGATTGCTGGTTCACCAGGTAAGAATATTGTTTTTGCTGAAGATGGCCAGAACATAGCAGTGATTTATGGTCTATTTTCGGGCGACCCGGATAACATAGCGCAGACTTATGTTTCTTATTCTACTGACCGCGGTCAGAACTGGATTCAATATGGACCACTTTCGACCTTTAATGCCAGGAGAATCTATCCAGGGGTTGATGCTGAACCGAACTGGCCCGACCCAAATGATTTAAGAGTCCATTTTGCTTGGCACCAAGCACCACGGGTTAGCGGTAGTTATGTCGCCAGTCCAACCTTTTACGCCAAAGAGGTGTCGTATCCAGATGGTCTCATCACTGCTGCATTCGAATTGCCCAATAGTGAAGATTGGGATGTCTGGTTGCCTTGTATTGCAGTGAAGGATAGTTTTGTCATATACACGGCATCTAATAATGGAACATATCTCACCACTTATGATTGTTATATCTGGCGGTCAACTGATTATGGTGAGACTTGGGATAATGGACGGGTATTTTTCCCAGGTCCGTTGGATTGGATGGCAGGACCGCATTTCCGTTTTGGTTCCGATGGTTATATTTTCTTTTTATGGAACCGAGCATTAGAGACTAACCCGGACCTTTATTGGCCTTATTATTGTGAATCGTTTGACTATGGTTTAACTTGGACCGAACCACAACTTTTATGGGGCTCAGAACCGCCTTACCCGGATATGTCAGCGGTTACTGGTTGGTGGTATATGTATGATTGTGAAGTGGTACGGGATACACCAGTAGTGGCAATAAAATTCGGTACAGGTAATTACGATTACGGTGAGATTTGGGCATATCGTCCGGTCGCTGGCAGTCCTGGCAGTTGGGTTTTTAGGGGCACAAAGCTGGTTGGTGGGGATTCAACCGCACCGCAAACCTATGCCCGTTTTCCAACGGTTGCCGCTGATGATTATGGTAATATCTTTATCGGCTACCAGGCAATCTTTGAACAACCTGCTGATACTGGGCAAGATTGTGGGATGTTCATTCGTTATGCAGGCGACACTACATGGTATGATTATGGGATGATTACCTTCAATGCCGCCACTCTTTCCGAAAATCATCTCGAGTTCGCTCATAATGCACCAGTGATTGCAGGTGGTGATTCGACAATAGTGGGAATGATATATCATAATGCTGAAACTTATCCCACCAGTGGTAATCTTTATTTCGACTATGTCGTGGTGCCTTCTTTCCCAGGTATTGCCGAAGCGAAACGAGAGAAATTGTCCAATCCATCGGTTACCGTGGCACCGAATCCATTCCACAATCGTGTGAAATTTACGGTTACCAATTCAGAGCCGATTAAGGTCTTGATTTATGATGTCGCTGGTAAACTGGTGCGTCAGCTTCGCGGTACTACTAATCTAACCTGGGACGGTCGGAATGACGATGGTGCCTTAGTGAATTCAGGCGTCTATTTTTACAAGGTGCTAATAAATTCGGGTTCGGTTTCGGGTAGACTGACTTTTGCGCGCTGAGGAATTGCAAAGTCTAAAACTTGAGTAGAAGTGGGACGAGTTCGGTGGAACTCGTCCCACTTGGTCGAAGTTGGTAAATACAAGGCGGAAAATATGAGTATTTTTAGGAAGGGCACAACTGTATGTAAATGGGTATTACTGGTTTTATTGATTAGCGCTTTGGTCGTTTCGGTATTGATTTTTAATTCGTGCGGCAGATTGCCACCCGAAGAATTTTGGACCGGCGATTCCCAAGATTCGACAAGCATCAAAAACTTAATTGTCTATTATGATACCAGTGCTTCTTGGCGTGGTTTTTTGTCTTCGTTTGATTTTGAGGGGAGAATTGACACGATTCGCTATTCAGTAACAAGGGTTTTCCCTAATAGTGAAGTAGCTTCGCTTGAGTTTAAGATAAAACAGGCTTATGGTCCAGCTTGGTTGGATATTAGTTTATCGGATAAGAGGACTGATACGAATATCGTTTTCATTTACGATACGAGCGCGACGGTTGAGTTGATTACGAAGTTTAAGGGTTTAGCGAGGATTGGTTGCGATTCGGTCCGACGCTACCTGAAGGATACAATTATCGGTAATGATACCCTAATGCTCTTTGGTGCGTGGGCGAAGAAGCAGTTCCTACGCGATTCCGTGATTCGTGGCGAGACCGTCTGGGTCTATGATAGTCTTGTTCAAGGGCCAGATAGCATTGTTCTGGTTAAAGAATTTGACGGTCAGGTTTGGCGAAGTTTACACTTTGAGCCGGAAGATAAAAAAGGTTCGCCACGCATCTGGAAATTGTCAAGGATAAGTGGTGGTGCCTCAGCGCGAATTCCCGATAACGAAGACGATGCACCTTACAATTACCGAGCAATTGTTAAAGAAAAGAATAAAGTGAAAGCCGATACTATTTTGAACCGTCCGGATACTATTCACTATGGAATCCATCGGCTTTATAAGTTCCCTGATTCAGTCTATTCCTATGGGGCGACCCAAGATTCCTTGGAGATAAGTCAAATCTATCCAATCCTAAATCCTCAAGATACTGCCCTCTACTTTGCTTATTGTGATAAATTCTATTCGCTTACTTCATTTGGTGCTGGGGCGCGCTTGAAATTGACCGCAGGTGGTTATCCTGAGAATATCAATTTCTTATCTTTCATTATCTGTCCACGCCAGTCTTTAATTTATAAAAAATCACCTTTTAAATTACGGGTCTGGCAAATACCCGTAAAGGTACAATGAGAAGGAGGTGAAAGATGTTCTACCGAATCTCCAATCTCGAATCTCGAATTTCGAATTTAATCGGAATTCTGCTTCTCTTAATCGCTGTTTTTAATCCAGCTAATGCAGCGGAAACCGGTAAGATTGCGGGTCGAATCGTTGATGCCAACACCAATGAACCTTTAGTCGGCGTGAATGTAATCGTAGAGGGAACCGAATTGGGCGCGGCAACTGATGCCAGTGGTCGTTATTTAATCACGAATGTACGAGTTGGCACTTATAATGTGAACGCCAGTTATGTGGGTTATCAACCAGTGACCGTTACTGGTGTATTGGTTCTACCTGACCAAACTACCACTGTTGATTTTAAATTACGTCAGACTGCGATTGAACAAGAACCGGTAATAATAACCGCCGAACGACCAGTGTACATCCGAACTGCGGTTTCGACAACCCGACCAATAGCCGCTGAAGAGTTCAATCGGTTACCAGTGATTAGTTTGACCCAGTTGGTTGGTTTACAAGCCGGCGTATTTCAGAATGAGCGAGCAGGTTGGACTCATATCCGCGGTGGCAGATTTGATGATGTGGCTTATTTTATTGATGGGGTGCAAGCCCAAGACGCAATCTACGGAACTTTATGGTCATCGCCGAAGCCAACTACCGATGCAATCAAAGAAGTAGTTGTGATTACTGGTGGTTTTGACCCAGAATATGGTGAAGCAATGTCAGGAATTATCCAAACTGTCACCAGAGAAGGCGGTGAAAGATTGGAAGGGAGAGTTCGTGCCCAAAGCGATGCCTTTTTCCCAAAACAAGACTATAATTTCGGCTATACGAAATTGGCGACCTCGTTCGGCGGGTCGTTACCCGGTCTTAAGCGGTTGCGTTATTTTGTCTCAGGCGAGCGACTCCATACCGATGCCGATGCTCAGGTTCGTTATCGGGTACCATCACCACGTGATGAATATGCCTTAGAGGGCAAATTGACCTTGAAATTGCCGAAGACAACATTCACTATAGATGGGCACAATTCTTGTTACCAATGGCAGAGGTATTCAACGGTCTGGAAATTCTACTCTGATCATGATTATGCCAATCGGGTGCGGTCATATAAGACGAATTTTCATATAAACCATATGTTCTCGCCCACTTCAATTTTTACTTTCAAAACTGGCTGGTTTAAAACCGGGTTAATGCGAACAATTCGCGATAAGGAATTAGAAGCCGAAAATCCAGGTAATTGGTTCTGGCGGCCGTTCTATTTTAAAGCCGAGGATTTCGTCTTTGGTAAGAACGATACGGTGATTGGTGGCGAGATGATTCCGGCTGACCCAGCGATTCGAATCAAGAAACTTTATGTCTTGAAAGAGCGGAGTGATACAACGAAATATCTGTTTAACCAGTACGAGTATTGGCACAATAACCCTTACGGTGTTTATAATCTCTTTATTGGCAAAGGCGACAATCGGATTTGGCACTTCCGAGGGACGGAGAATTATTATCTGAAAGCGGATGTGACGCAAAATATCCAAAAGATCCATGAGGTGAAAGCAGGATTTGATGTTAAGTTTTATGCTTTGCGCGAGTACACTAATTCATTGCCTTGGGACCCGAATCCATTTTGGGAGGGATACACCTATCATCCGATTACTGGTGCGGCTTATATTCAGGACCGAGCTGATTTTGAGAATTTAGTGTTGCGGGGTGGTTTTCGACTGGATTATTTGGATGCCAATGTCTGGAAGATGGTATATCCGGAGTCGCTTTTGCGACGCGATACGGTGAAGGTGAAGATGAAATTGCGCGTTTCGCCGAGGCTGGGGATTTCCTATCCAATAACCGAACGAATCAAATTCCGTTTCAGTTATGGTCACTTCTTTAAGAACCCAATCTTTAATAACTTGTATGAGAGTCTCACGGCGCTAAAGGAAGGTGATGTGATTCGACGCGGGAATATTATTGTTGGTAACCCGGATTTAGAAGCGGAGAAGACGATTGCTTATGAGACTGGGTTTGATGCTCAATTGACCGATTATCTTGGTTTTGATTTGACCGCTTTTTACAAAGATGTCTTTGATTTAACCGGAACAAGACCGGTGCCAGCGTTGCCGATGAGTTATACTACCTATTATAATGTCGAATATGGACGAATTTTAGGGTTTGAAGTTGGTTTTCACAAGCGACTTTTGAATTATTGGCAGGCGAATTTGAGTTACTCTTTCCAGATCGCGAAAGGCACGGCAGCCACTGCCACTGACTGGTATTATCGGGGTGGCACACCAATTCAAGTCGACTATCCACTTGACCACGACCAACGCCACTCGGCTTCATTTGACTTAGGATTCTCATTTCCAAGCGATTTTATCTTTATTCCGTTGCGTAACTTTAATATCAACACGGTTTCGAAATTTGCTACAGGTTTACCTTATACTCCAACTGATTTGCGAGGCAATCAAGTTGGTGACGTCAACTCAGCCCGCTATCCCAATACTTTCACTTCGGATGCTCGAATTGCCAAAGATATTCCCTTGGGTGGTTTAAGCTTAACTATCGCCTTAGATATTACCAATCTCTTCAATGCCCTTACTGTGGCTAATGTTAACACTGCCACTGGTAGTCCATCCAATTCCGGACGAGTTATCTCGCCTGGCGAATTTCGTGGCGGAATGGTAGTTGGAGATCTGTATTACCATCCAGCAAGAGATAAGAATCACGACGGTTATCTAACGCAAATGGAAGAATACGAAGCCTATATCAAGGCTTATGAAGAGATTCAAAATCCGCCCACGAACTACGGTCCGCCTAGAAAGATTCGATTAGGAATCAACTTGAACTTTTGAACGCTTTGAACCATTTTTAAGGAGGCAGTGATGTTTAAATTCAAAATTCAAAATTCAAAATTCAAAATTCGGAAAGCGGAAAATGGAATGCTATTTAAGATTATCGCGGCAATCCTGCTTGGTATCGTTGTAGTCAATGTTCAGGCAAAGACTTTGACCAAAACTGAAGTGCCAGCCCGCATCTATGATAAGAAGTGGTTGGATGTCAACCGTTGGCGCTGTCCATTTTATAACGATGGTCGGTTTGGTATTGATGTTGGCACAAGACGTGATGTCGCTGGCGGCTCTTGGCCTTATCCTTTAAAAAATTTCTACATCTTCGGGGCTGGACTTTGGGTCGGTGCGCTCAGACCCAGACCTGATGACCCAACCCGTTTGGACACTCTCTGCACGATTGGTTATAACCCAAATTCAGGTGGTACCGAAATGGTACCAACCCTCACGCGTTACCAGGAACAAGGTTATGGTAATTCTTTAGACCGGATTTATAAATATCCAGGAATCTGGGATATCAATAGTGCTGATTTTAAGCGGCGATTTATTGCGGATTCGCTTGATACATTACTTGGTTTAGTGCCGACTGCTAATTTTTCTGGTGGTGATATGTGGATGTGCTTTTCGGATGCCGACCCAGAAATGCATTCGGAGCCGGGTAAGCCATTAGGAATTGATGTTTATCTTACGGTTTATGCTTGGAATTATCCAACCAATCGGGATATCTTTTTCTTGTTGTACAAAGTGAAAAATGTTTCCGGCGATACCTTAAAAAATATGATTCTTGGTGTGGTTATGGACCCCGACATTGGCGACTATAGCGATGATATGGTGGGGATGATTCGGGATAAGTTATTCGGTTCAGGTTCCGATACTTTTCGCGTGAAAAATGTCGGTTTCGCTTATGACTACAACAACGAAGAAAATCCTGGCTCACTATGGCAAAGTGGCAAGCCCGGTGCAGTGGCTTATAAATTCTTGGAAAGTCCCCGAGTTCGACCTGGTGATACCACGAGATTGGGTCTGACTGCTTTCAAAAAGTTCTCAATTGATATTGACCCGGTCAAAGACCCTGACCAGTATCTTACTTTGGCGGGTTATGACTATCGAACTCGAATCTATTCGCCTTATGATAGTGTTGATTTGACACCAGCCGACAAGCGATTTGTTCAATGTTCAGGCCCGTTTGTCTTACCACCGGATTCGATTGCTAATATTACCGTAGCGGTAATCGTTGCTGAATTCCCGGGTTCGGGTGGCACACCACCAACGATTCGGGATACATTGCCTTTAGCCAAAGTTGCGGCTGAAGCCCAGTTCATTTATGACAAAGGCTGGCTTTTACCTGAACCACCACCACCGCCCAATGTCCGTTTGATTCCGGGTGATAAAAAAGTAACAATAACCTGGGACAATTATTCCGAACTTGCGCCCGACAAATTTTATCCAATTGCTCATACTTCGGATACCTTGTCACCAAGTTACAATCCGTATTACAAGCAGTACGACTTTCAAGGCTATAAATTATATAAGAGCGAAGATGGCATCAACTGGAAATTATTGACGCAATGCGATGTTGTTGATGGTATCCAATTTGAAGATACGCTAACCGCAGAATCAATCCGAACTGTTGCCAATGATACTGGACTCTTTTACACCTATGTTGATGAAAAGGTGGCGAATGGTTTTACATATTATTATGCAGTGAATGCCTACGATTATAACTTTTTGGCTTATCGGGATACGAATAATGTGTTATCGGCATCGCCCTTCTCCTTAGAGAGCGGATTGAAATATTATAGTGTTGTTCCACGAAGTGAACCGGTAAATATGCTACCACCAAGTCCCTTGCCGGTTTCAGTAAAAGTTCCAGAGGATACAAATGTCAAAGTGGGGGTGAAAATTTCGGCCGAAATTGTCGAACCTTCACTTATCACCGGCAAGAAATACCGAATTGAGTTTACCGAACCAATGCCGGAATATGTCACTTGGTTAGAGGCATATCTTGCCGACCCTGGTCCACCAGCAAGGTATCGCGATACTGTCAAATCAGCAGTTCTACCCAAATACTTCTATCGGGTGATAAGCGAAAGTGCCGGTCAGGTTGATACGGTCCTAAAAAGCAGTAGCTATTTATATAACATCCTCACTGCAACCCAAAAATCTTACGGTGCGCCTATCTTTGATGGTTTAAAGTTGACGCATGTGATTCAGATGACCTTACCTCAGGATACAGCCGGTAGAAGTGTTTCAGTAGAATCAATTAAGGTCTTTGGCAATTACCCAGCCGAAAGTGTTGCGGTCCGGTTTCCGATACCTGCGACTGCGTTATGGGCGTATCGAGGTGCTGACTTTAAAATCAAATGGCTTGGTCGTTCACCCGATAGTCTCACAATTGAAGTTATTGACCTAACAACTAATACTATCATTCCATATGCCGATTACCGTTACGACACGCGTGTCTTCCACGATTCCCTTTACTACAATGTCAAATTAGCAAATTGCTGGGCATTCTCCGACGGCATCAGGAAACAGTCTTCACCCATCCTTCGCGATTCAAGCCGATTCCTTCTGCTTTGTGGACAACCGATTAATTTGAATGGCAAGACTTCCAATGCAAGGATGATTGGGCAACTTCGCAATCAGATTCAACCCGGGGACTCTTGGTTATTCTATGCGCCCCGAGGCTTTGCTCGACCACCAACTGGTTGCGTCTTTGAGTTCAACACCGCTGGTGCGGAACTGAAATTTAGCACCGAAAAGCAAAAGTTGAATGTTATCGTCACGCCGAATCCTTATGTTGTAACTAATCGCTGGGAAAAGAGTAAATACGAACGACAAATTGCTTTCACCCGATTACCGAATGAATGCACAATCCGAATCTATACCTTAGCCGGGGATTTAGTCAAGATTATTGAACATAAGGAATCGAGCGAAAGAAAAACCGATCCCAATAGCAAAATTACGAACGACTTAGGTGGCACCGAAGTCTGGAATTTACTCAACAAATCCGATGCCCTGGTGGCGAGCGGTGTCTATATCTTCTATGTCGAATCTAAGGTTGGCAATCAAATTGGCAAGTTTGCGATAATTCACTAAGGAGGCAGCAATGGATAATTTCAAAATTCGTTCCAGTACTTTAGCGTTTTTTTTAATTGTCCCATTTGCCTTTGGTAGTCTTACCAAAGTTGGCACGACCGCAGCACCGGTATTAAAGATTGGTGTTGGTCGAGCCACCGGGATGGGTGAAACTTTTGCCGCAGTCGCTGATGATGCATCTTCGGCTTATTGGAATCCAGCTGGTTTGGCGTATCTAAGCTCAAGACAGGTTCTATTCAACCACATTGATTGGATAGCCGACGTCAATCACGAATTCATTACGGTTGCCTTACCCCTAAACTTTGGCACGGTTGCCTTTAGCGCTACCGCCTTAACGATGGGTGAAATGAGATACACCACCACCGACAATGTCTTAACCCCAGCCCGAGAAGATACCGGAACTGGCTTAACCTTTGGCGCAAGCCAAGTTGTCTTTGGTGCTACCTATTCTCGGATGATTACCGACCGACTTGCTTTTGGTGTTACCGCAAAAGGAATTTCAGAACGGATTTGGGACAACAGTGCCAACGGGATCGGTATGGATATCGGACTCTTTTATAAGACCGGCTTTAAGAGTTTAAAGTTAGGGATGGTGATGACCAATTTAGGTTCCGAAATGGCTTACTCAGGACGTCAACTCGACTATATCGATTCCACTCAGGCTACTAACCCAACCGTCTCTTACAAAACGACTCCATCTCCACTGCCTTCAATTTTCCGCTTTGGCTTAAGTTATTATCTTATCGAAGAAGAGAAAGATTATTTATTAGTGGCTGCCGACCTCGTTCATCCCTCTGATATCTCGGAAACGATTAACTTTGGGTTTGAGTACTGTCTTTCACAACTTCTCTTCCTTCGCGCTGGTTATATCTATAATACCAACGAAGAATACGCAAGCCAAATTGGCCGTAGGACTGGAATCTGTGCCGGCTTAGGCTTGGCTTACAAACTTCGAGAGCGGATTGATTTAAAACTTGATGTTGGTTATCGAATGATGGAGTATTTAGGTGGTTCACCACGACTGACCCTTAACATTGGTTTTTAAACACAAAGGAAATCCAAGTGATAGGGGCAAGGCTAATAACCAAAACCTTGCCCCTATTCATTTTAGCACTTTTAATTTATTCCCTAATTTTAACGAATTGTCGAAAACTTCGTAATGACAGTTTCACCAAACAAGACTCAGTTGCAGTCTTTAAAGAAACAGCGCAATGGCAGGATACGTTCAATTTCAGCAATTTCTTCAGGGCAAAACGGCAAATCCAGGAATTTACCCAGTTAAATGCTCAGGACAGCATCTCTTATACAGGTGACAGTTTAATTAAGATCTACCATCTGAAAGGGATTTATGACACCATCCCTCTATGCTATCACTCCGACTCTTTGTTCTTTTGGGTCACATCAGATACTTTTTGTGATGTGTTTTATGAGGATTATGCTTTTCATACCATTTCAATCGCTTGTGTTGATACGATATGGCTGGTGAAGTATCAGAGGGATTCCTTGGATACAGTTTGGTGTTTAGCCGAGGCTAAAAAAATGCCATTGCAATCCAGTGAGTTAGGCAAGATTTATGCTTGGCGGTCAGCACGCCGACTTCGGCTGAAAAAGGAGAACGGCAAATATCGTCTGCTGGGTTTCAGTGGGTTACGAATCAATGTCCCTCAGTCCGATAGTATCACAAAAATTCATTTAGTCACCTTAGATTCTGATACTTTTACTATTATGGATATTGACTCAACCATTACCTTGGAATCGCTATTTTCCGGAACAGTGGGCGAGACGATTACGGTAGCAATAAAATCATTAGGTGGAGATACGGTCTTCAACCCTTATTATTATTTTCTTCAATTGGGGTATAAAAGGTTAAACATCACAAAAGGGGCAAGATTTGGTCAAGGTAAAATTTTTTTCAACGAGCCAGGTACCAAGCAGATAATGGTTGAGGCAATACCGGCACAAACTCTTTTTTATCCCCATAATCCTTTTTCTGCCACTATCTGGTCAATCCCGATAAAAGTTTTTAGCAAAAAACAATAGTCCACTAACCACCTT
>JBDRUX010000003.1:0-56357 GCA_039801565.1 Caldifarciminota bacterium | reverse complement strand
AACCGAGCAAATCAACTTGGATTGGGCAACGCAGATGGAGTTAAGTCAATGATTGTTGATTATCATATTCACCCCAATTATTCTCAAGATGCTGAAGGCACTATTGAAGAGTACTGTGCCAAGGCGATAAGCATTGGGATTGACGAAATTTGTTTCACGCCCCATTTTGAGATTGACCCAAAACGCCAAGCGAAAGATGACAAGATAAGACTATTCGGTAAGATTGTGCCGATGCGTTCGGACTGGATTGATTATTATTTTAAAGCGGTTCAGCAAGCAAGAAAAAAATTCCCCGATTTAAAAATCAAGGCTGGACTGGAAATCGGTTATGACCCGACAATTGAGAATGAACTAAAAAAGTTTTGTGATGAATATCCGTTTGACTTTATCTTGGGGGCAATTCATTGTCTCAATCACTTTGCTATTACTGACCATAGGGATTTAGACGAGTTTATAACTAATTATTCAGCCAAGAACCCAAGAGAAGTCGCAAAGGACTATTTTACAGCCTTGACATTAGCGGTACAAACTGGTTTATTTAACTCGATTGCCCATTTCGATGTTTACAAAAAATACTTGGTTGGAATTATCGGGCCAGAATTATTTGAGGAAAGTGAACGCTATTTTGACCCCGTCTTAAAGCTAATGGCACAGTCAGAGGTTGGGATTGAGATCAATACCGCGGGTTTGCGGCAAAATCCAAAAGAAATTTATCCAGCTGAGAAGATTTTGCTTAAAGCAAAAGCAATTGGGGTGAAAATATTTACGATTGGTTCTGATGCCCATCGGGTTGACCAATTAGGCTATGAACTAAGAACTGGATACGATTTGGCAAGAAGGATGGGACTGACCATTTATCGTTTTGAAAAGAAAGAGCCAATTCTTTAAAAAGAAAAAAAGACCAAATCGAATTTATTCGGCACTTCCCTTTGTAACTAAATGCCTGGCTATTTACTAACTTCTGCTCCGGGTCGTTGGTTAGCTATCAAAATTGCAGGTTTACAAAGCACAAGAATTTAAGTAAAATGAGACAACGAAACCTTCGATCATAGTGTGAAGGATAAGAAATGAGACTTTTAATCGTATCCAATCGACTACCATTCACCGTAGTGAAAAAAGAAGGTAAATTTGAATTTAGCGAAAGTGCCGGCGGACTGGTCTCGGGTATTAGTGCCTACTTAGATTACTTGAAAGAAACTGCTCACCAATCGTCTTTTCCCCGATTGGAAACTGAATATATTTGGATTGGCTGGCCAGGAATCACCGTTGATGATAAAAATAAAGAAGAATTAAAAACCTTGGCCCTAAAGCAATTCTCCGCTTACCCAGTTTTTCTTACCGAAGACGAGATGGACAAATTTTATCAAGGGTTTTGTAATAAAACAATCTGGCCCTTATTCCATTATTTCCCAACTTATGCAGTATACGAAGAAAATTATTGGAGCTCTTACCAACGGGTAAATGAAATTTTCGGTAAGGCAATCTTGGAAATTATTAAGCCGGACGATACGGTATGGATTCATGACTATCACCTTATGCTTTTGCCCAAACTTTTAAGAGAACAATTTCCAATCGTGCCGATCGGTTTTTTCCTCCATATCCCGTTTCCCTCTTTTGAAATATTCCGACTTCTACCCAAAACTTGGCGTCAGGAAATTCTAAATGGTCTTTTGGGCGCTGATTTAATTGGCTTTCATACTTATGATTATACCCAATATTTTCTGCGCTGTGTGCGACGAATCTTGGGTTTTGAACATAATTTGGGTAAGATAATTATCGGTGAGCGAATGGTAAAAGCGGATACCTTTCCGATGGGAATCGATTACAAACGATTTTATAATGCGGTCAGCACTCCAGAAGTAAAGAAGGAGCGCGAAAAATTAAAAAAGACCCTAACTAATTATAAAATTATTCTTTCGGTTGACCGACTTGACTATACTAAGGGTATTATTAATCGGCTGCAAGGATTTGAAATCTTCTTAGAGAGAAATCCCCAATGGCATAAGAAAGTCGTATTGCTTTTAATTTTGGTGCCATCCCGGATTGGAGTCGAAATGTATCAGCAGATGAAAAATCAGATTGATGAACTAATTGGCAAGATTAACGGTCGGTTTGGTAAAATTGATTGGACACCAATCTTGTATCAATACAAATTCTTATCGTTTATCCCATTAGTTGCGCTCTATAGTGTAAGTGATGTTGCCTTAATCACACCATTACGCGATGGGATGAATTTAATCGCTAAAGAGTATCTTGCTAGCCGGACCGATAAGACCGGAGTTTTAATCCTTTCGGAAATGGCGGGTGCGGCACAAGAATTGGGCGAGGCGATTATCATCAATCCCAACAATCGAGAAGAGATCGCCGAGGCTTTAAGATTAGCCTTAGCAACGCCAGAAGAAGAGATCATCCGGCGCAATCAAATTATGCATAATCGCTTAGCGAATTACGATGTAATTCGTTGGGCAGAAGATTTCCTTCAAGCCTTATTGGCAGTGGAAGAAGAGCAAAAAATTCTTAATGCCAAATTGTTCGAAGAATCAATTCAAAAACAGTTAATAAAGGATTGGAAAAAAGCCAATCAACGTCTAATCCTTTTGGATTATGACGGCACTTTGGTGCCATTTGCTGTAAAACCAGAGAAAGCGGTGCCATCGGCTGAATTGGTGAATCTCCTCCAAAAACTTACCGCCGATTCAAAAAACGATGTAGTTCTTTTAAGCGGCCGCAATCGAAATAATCTGCAAGAATGGTTTGGTAAACTCGCTTTGGGCTTGGTTGCTGAACACGGTGCCTGGATAAAGGAAAAGAACCGAGAATGGCAATTACTAAAACCGTTGCGTAATGATTGGAAATCAAAACTTCTGCCAATTCTCAAGATTTATACAGACCGATTACCTAATTCGTTTATTGAAGAAAAGGAATATTCGATTGTCTGGCACTATCGGACAACCGATCCGGTATTGGGCGAACTTCGGGTTAGGGAACTGATTGATGAACTTATCCATCTAACCGCTAACATTGACATTCAGGTCTTAACCGGTAGTAAAGTAGTTGAGATTAGAAATTCCGGGGTGAATAAGGGTGTTGCCAGTATGAATTTTCTAAAAGCCAAAGACTATGACTTTATCTTAGCGATCGGTGATGATTGGACCGACGAAGACCTATTCAAGATTTTACCAGCAACGGCTTACTCAATTCGAGTTGGAATGACACTAAGTTATGCCAAATATAATCTGCGTAATCATAATGAAGTCTTAAAGCTGCTAACTGAACTCATCAAGTGAGCCAACCGTTTCATTTTTATACCCAGCTTCATCTTATTAAATTAACTGGGATTAGAGCCAAAAATACCAAAGAATTGTTAGCGGGTATTAAAAAAGTTCCGGTTGCTTCAATTTATCATCACACCCACCGCTTTTTACATCAACACTATTATTTATCACCCGAACCGCCGAATGATTTCGCCTACTGGACAAGTAATATTCTTGCCCGCAAGGAATTGGGGGAAGCCTTAGCAGGTGTGGAGACAGTGCGATTTTCCAATCTAAACGATTTGCGGAATGAATTCGTTCGAATTCTTGAAGAATATATTGCCGAAACTAACGAAGACCAGAACTGCCCAGAAGGTAATGAGTTTCATTTTATGAGTTGTGTCACATTTGTTTTACCAACACCTTACCTTGCTTATGATTTAAAAGAATTTGCTGAAGTTCTAAAAAAGATAAGCATCAACTCGTTATATTTTCATATCTTCGAAGCGAAATTGCGGCTACAAAAAGAAGAGAATGATTTTAGCGCTTGGTTTAAAATGCTCGGTCATTTCGAACTTGCTCAAGCTGTCGCTAAATTAGACCCATACACTATAACCCTTGAGGGGTTAAGACAAAAGATTATTAAACTTGTCCAAAAATATGCTTGATATCAACGACTATGCGCCAATTGTTGGACAAGGAGTAATTGATGAACTATATCTTTTAGCCCAACGCCTGGTGGGTAAGACGATTCAGAATATTAATTCGACTGCGGTTGGTGGTGGGGTGGCTGAAATTTTAACTCGAATCATTCCACTTCTAAAACAATTGGGTGTTGACGCACGATGGGATGTGATAAAAGGTAATGAGAAATTCTTTAGTATCACGAAAAAAATGCACAACGCTTTGCACGGAGTCGAAGTTATGATAACATCCGAGGACTTAGAATATTTTCAACAAGTGAATAATGAGAATTTTGAGATATTAAACTCAACAGGCGACATAATATTTATCCATGACCCACAACCAATCGCCTTGGTCAAAAACAAAGAAAGAATTGGGGGCAAATGGGTTTGGCGATGTCACATTGATTTTACTGAACCGAACAAAAATATTATGGATTTCTTAAAATCCTATATCGAGCGCTACGATTGTGCAGTTTTCTCGGCGCCGGCTTTTTCTCGGAATTTAAAGATTCCTCAGGTATTAATTTCACCTTCGATTGATCCTTTAAGTGATAAAAACAGAGAACTATCAGCCGAGATAATTAATTCGGTACTTGACCGTTTTGGGATTGACCCCGGCCGACCAATTGTAACCCAAATTTCCCGTTTTGATTATTTAAAAGACCCTTTAGGCGTGTTAAAGGTTTACCAGAAAGTGAAAAGCTATATTGATTGCCAATTAGTTCTGGCTGGTGGCGGTGCGACCGATGATCCAGAAGGAATGAAAGTTTTAGAGGAAGTGAAAACTGCCGCTGCCGATGACCCAGATATTCATATTATTTTTCTTCCGCCAGCCAGTGATATTGAAATCAATGCCTTACAAAGTGCCTCAACCGTAATCTTGCAAAAATCGTTAAAAGAAGGTTTCGGCTTGACAGTAACCGAGGCATTATGGAAAGCGAAACCAGTGATTGCTTCGGCCGTGGGTGGAATTCCGTTACAAATTACCCACAAGTACTCCGGAATCTTAACTTATTCTATTGACGGAACTGCCTTTTACTTAAAACAGTTACTCAACGAACCCAATTATGCCCAAAAACTCGGTTTAAATGGCAAAGAGCATATCAAGAACAATTTTCTTATCACCCGACAGATCCGTGATTACCTACTGCTCTTTTTAGCTTTATTCAATGAAGGCGATATAATCTATCTATGAGATTACCGATTACTCATTCGTTCGCTTGACTTAAAAGATCGAAGGGATAAAATAGATTATGGTCTGGCAGAAGTTTTTAGAGAATCTAAAAGAAAGATTTTTCTCGCCGGAGCGATTGGTAAACTATTTTGTTAAATTGGTTAATGTTATTATCATCATTGCTATTGGAGTTGCCATTTATCTAATTATCACAAAGACACTTAGGAAACTTTTTAAGAAGAAATTAGACGAAACCGCAGCACGGCGAACTCGAACCATTTTACCACTTATTAATAACCTTTTGAAGTACATAATTTTCTTTTTTGTCTTAATTATGGTGCTACATGAGATTGGGGTTGATTATTCAGCAATTTTAGCTGGTGCTGGAATTGTTGGGTTAGCGGTTGGTTTTGGTGCCCAGACTTTGGTTAGGGATGTCATATCCGGTTTCTTTCTGCTTTTTGAAGATACAATTAGTGTTGGCGATGTGATTACGGTTGGTAACGAAAGTGGCGTTGTCGAAAGTATTGGTTTGCGAGCAACTCAATTCCGAGAGTTTTCTGGACTGTTAAGAGTAATTCCTAATGGTGAGCTCACCCGATTTGGCAATTTCAACCGTGGCTTTATGCGGGCGATAGTCAATATTAATCTTGCCTACGAACAGGATGCCACGAAAGGGATGGCAGTTGCATTAGAAACGGCAAAGCAATGGGCGAATGAGAATAAAGAAATTGTCTTAGAAGAACCTTTGGTGCAAGGTATCTTAGATTTTGGTTCATCCGGGGTGGTGGTTCGAGTTGTTGTTAAAGTTAAGCCCCAAACCCAATGGGAGGCGGAACGGGAATTACGGTTAAGAATTAAGAAAGCGTTTGACGAAGCGGGAATTGAGATTCCATTTGAGCGGAGAGTAATCTATACCAAATCCGAATAGCAAAGAGACAAAAACCGTGATTTGTATTCGTGGTTTGTTAGCCGTGAAAGAAATAAAAATCCTTGATATCTCATGGAAATCGATAAGGAGAGATTTCTGCACCTTTGGTTCGCAATGACAACGAAATGCAAATATCGCTGACAGGAATCAATCCTGGAATCTATTTCTTCCGATTAGGAACCGAAACAAAAAGTTTCCGGTTTTAAAATAACCATTTGAGTTTTTGAAATTGGAATTTGTTTAGATATTGAAAATTAGCAATTCGGAATTAAAGGTACCAGCCCTCAAGCCAGCTCCCGAGGTAGCCTACGGGGCTTTCTTAAAGAATTTCGAATTTAGAATTTCGAATTTCGAAATTGGGAAAGATGCCAGCCTACCGGCTTGCTTACGAGGTTGCCTACGGAACTGCCCCGCTGCTTGCTCCCGAGGTTGCTTCCCAAGTTGCCTGCCGAGTCGCTTCCGAGGTTGCTTACGAAGTCGCTCCCCAACCCGCCTACCAGCTTCCGAACTTACTTCTGAGTCAACTCCCTAAGCAATCTACGGAGTAGCTTAGGGGGTAGCCTACGGGGTTGCCCCGAGGCTATACCCCCTCCCAATGCAATCTTAAATATAAGATATTTAAATATCAAAAGGTTAAAAGAAAATTCGGCTCGATTTTGGTGTTAGTTTTAACTAACCTTTTGTGATGTTGGTTTTTCTTCAAAAGATAGCGGAAAAGTTTAAAGCGTTATGAAAAGAGGCTAATTTGACCCAACAGGAAATTGCTGATTGGTTAGGATTAAAGTCTGGAGTTTTATTGCTCCCTACCGAACCGTCCTAATTCAAAAGGGATGAATCGAGTAATCATTTCATCTGCTTTTAAACAAGACAACAATTTCAAGGTTTGCTGTTAGGAAAATTTTTTTGACGAAATCGAAATATTGACAAAGAAAATAATTTAATTAAGATACCATCCAATAAAATGGAAATTTCTGAACCGAAACGCATTAAGATAAATATCGGTGGGGTGATTTTTCGTGGTACACTTAATGATACTAATACCGCTGCCGAAATTTATCGAATACTGCCATTCCAAAGTCGTGGCGAGACCTGGGGTCAGGAGATTTATTTCTACACGCCGATCAAAATGGCAAATGAAGCACCGGTGACCGAAGTGAAGTTGGGTGATATCGCCTATTGGCCCGAAGGTCATGCCCTCTGTTTGTTTCTTGGTTTAACTCCATTAAGTCCATCAACCAATAAAATAATCCCAGCCGCACCAGTTACGGTCGTCGGTAAAGTTGATGCCAAATTAGGGGATTTTCTTAAAATCAAACAGTTCGTCGTAAAAATTGAAAAAGATTTGACAAGTGAAAAGTAAACTGTATGATATTGAATTGGATGGGGCAGTAGCTCAGTTGGGAGAGCGCCAGAATCGCACTCTGGAGGTCGCCAGTTCGAATCTGGTCTGCTCCATTTTTAATAAGGGGGTGGTTTGATAATTTAAAATGATACCAAAGCGAATCTTTTTAACTAAGGGTGTTGGTCGACACCGTGACCGCCTTTCCAGTTTTGAAGCCGCCTTGCGCGATGCTCATATCGCTTCTTATAATATTGTCCGGGTCTCAAGTATCTTTCCACCCGGGGCAAGGGTTATCTCCAAGAGTAAAGGACTGCAATATCTTTCTCCTGGCGAAATTATCTATGTGGTCTTAAGTCAAAATGAGACGAATGAACCCCATCGCCTCATTGCCGCTTCAATTGGTGTGGCGGTTCCTAAGGAAAAGAATCAATACGGTTATCTCTCCGAATACCATTCGTTTGGTGAGACCGATGAGAAGGCTGGCGAATACGCTGAGGATTTAGCTGCCCAAATGTTAGCCACTACCTTAGGAGTTGAATTTGACCCGAATGTCAGTTATGATGAACGTAAGGCGATTTGGAAAATCTCCGGCAAAATTGTGCGCACCCTTAATATTACTCAAACTGCAATTGGTGATAAACGTGGCTGGTGGACCACTGTAATCGCGGCTGCTGTCCTAATTCCTTAACGTTAACTGAAACCGTAGCTAATAGATTTTTTGCAGTTTTGTGCCTGGATAATAATGTTTAATAATCTCTTCACATTTATAACCTCTTTTTGCCATTCCCAATGCACCATATTGACATAATCCAATGCCATGTCCAAAACCGTGCCCGGTAATATTTATCGCCCGCCGGCTTAAGGTAACCGAGTAGAAATTTGTTTTCAACTCTAAGGCTTGTCGGAAAAGTTCGGATTTTATTTGGTATCTGCCACGATTGGTAAAAATCTTTACCCATTGATTGCGTTGGGTGCGGCGGTCTTTTTTTAAACGAATCGCAGTAATTTTCGCTTTCGGATTAAAATTGGGAATTGTCTTTGCCATAATCGAAAGAAAAGTCTTTACCCCAATACTCTTACGCCAATTGTAATGGGGGGAATCGCGACAAAAAGGAGTTTTGCCTTTACGATGGTATGGTGTATCCGGCAGCGCTTTTAGATAAGGCGCCTTACCGCCAATCGTATGACCACCGCAGGTAGAATGGTATTTCGCCTCAATCACTTTATTACGATATAGCGCAACTATACCATAAGTAGCAAGAACCGCCTTATTGGTCATTTCCGTCTCAGCCCCTTTGCCACGATATTCTTGGTCACGCTGGTAAGTGGCAAAGACATCAAATCCCAAATGGGAAAACCAACCAAAATGGCTAATTGTGTAACTGCGTGCCGCAATCGCTTGTGCCTTGCCAGCTTCAAAGGTTGCCTCCTTGAGTCCACCAATCTCGCACGGCACAACCCCGAAAAGATATTGTTCTAAAGGCAGGATGTTAATTACAGTTAGTTTGCCAGCAGGATTTTTTCTTATCTCCAAGTAGCCGCGATAAATTCGATTGCTAACTGAAACATAACCATCGGCTTCGGGTTTGATTTGAATAGGAAAAACCGCATTTTTTAGCCAGATTGCACCTTGGACAGTAATCGTATTAAGATAAGAAATTCGGCAGATTGCGCCCATTTTAACTGTTTTTTTCTTTGCGCCGGAATGGATAGTAAAAGGTGCAGTCGCGGTTATCGCAACTCTTTCCTGGTCGGTGAGCAAAGCGACCCGAACTTTTGGCTCAGCCGGAAATTGGACTGGTTTTACTACCGGGCGGCAACTAATAACAATGAGCCATAAAAAGGCAAATAAAATTAGGCGGGACGAATTGGCACAGGACGATTTTAAGAAAAGCACTAATACCTATTCTATCCGATTTTAGTTCTAAATCAAGACGGAGCAGCAGTTAAATTTTTACCTTATTGCGATTTTATTCTTTTTTTATTAAATCTCGTCTTTCCTTGGTTCATTAAATTCGCATCCATCAACCGGACAGGGCCAATTTTCGCCTTGCGGTGGTCGCGGATGGGTATCAAAATTGCCGTTACTTCGACGAAAACGGTGCCAAAGTTTGCAATGGAGGTTAAAAGCTTCAAAAGGATTATTAGCGTACGAAAACCAGAAGTAGGCGTATTTCGAATCAATACCGCGCGGCGTATTGACTAACGCTTTTAGTTCCTGCCCAACATCAATATCAGAACGACCAATATCCAAAACTACTTCACCGTCGTTGGAAAGGAGATAAACACCCGGTGCTTTTTCGGTGACATAGTAGTCCATCCATTCTAACCGATGAAACCCCTCCATTTTACCCTCCTGTTTACTACTACGCAAATAATTATACTCAAAATTTCTTTGTTGTCAAGAATTTTGCATGACCTTAGGAAATTAAGATAACTTTTCTGGTTTACAAAGATTATTTTGGCTTGCAATTGGCGTCAAACCCAATAAAATAAAATTATGCAATTTTGGGCAGATTTTATGTTAGGGAAATTGGCTCGCGAATTGCGATTATTAGGGATTGATTGTGCCTATACCCGGGAACCTGATTCCGAGCGATTATGGCAAAATGCCAAGCGAATGGGCCGACTCTTCTTAACCCGTAACACAAAATTGAAAGATAAAGAAGGGGTCGTCTTTATTGCCAGCGAAAAAATGATTGAACAAGTTCGACAGATTCTCAACGCATTTCCTGATTTACCAATCGAACCATTGCAGCGTTGTCTTGATTGTAATTCTTTACTTATCGAAAGAGAAAAGGTGAGCGTAAAATTATTGGTCCCTTTTTATGTCTATCAAACCCAGGACCGCTTCTATTTTTGTCCTAATTGTCAAAAGATTTATTGGCGGGGCACCCATTATGAGGATATGAAGAATCGCATTAGCCGATATCTTAAGAAGGAAGGCAATGGTTAGTTTTTAGGGCTACCAACTAACAATATAGACTGATAACCAAGAAGATTTTACTTTTCGATAACCAATTTTCGGTTAACTGTGGTTTTTCCCGTCTCGATTTGCAAGAAATAGATACCACTCGGTAAAAGCGAGATGTTGATTATATAGAAGTTACCCTGAGAGTAGCAAGTCTTAAAATCAACTAATTCGCCGGTAACCCGATAAAACTTGATTTTAACCGGCTGGGTAGTGGCGATTTCAGATTTGATTGTTACCACATTTTTTGCTGGATTGGGTGTTATCATTAGTGCGATTTTGTCGGTAGGCAATTTATTACCCATTATGCTGATGGGTACATTTAGTTTAGTCGCTTGTGGGTGTATTGGTGGTCCGTGCCGATAAAACTCACAGGTCTTATTACCTTTGGTGGCATAAAAGAAATTATCCAAGACACATAGCGCACCACCGGATTTAACTTTTTTACCACCACCCATTGGAATATCCCATATTTCAGCCGGATTCATCTGAAGCCAGGTATTGTCATCAATGTGATATTGCCAAAACTCATTAGTGTTACCACCTTTCATAAGATAAATTGCACCGTTAAAATAAACCAGACCCGCCCCGTCTTTCACCTTTTTCTTCTTATTTTCACGGTTTAGGAAAACTTTTGGGTCAAGTCTTCTCAATTCAGTCCACTGATTGGTTAGAAGGTTATATTGGAAGAAATCGCCGTAATTACCTTTAAGCACATAAACCAAACTGTCGCCGTTATAGGCAAGACAGGAACCTTTGGAATAACCTGGTTTACCACTGGCACCAGTGCTTGGTGGTGGTAATTGTCGCCAACTATCACCATTGATGAAATAAAGGTAGAACTCGGTTGTCTTGGAACCTTTCATTGCGAAAATACAGTTTTCACCATTTTTATTGACATAAACTAATCCTGAACCGTCCTTAGGATTGGTGCTACCAGCTGGTATATCTTTTAATTTTTGCCAGTTATCATCAAATGGAGTGTAGCGCCAGAAACCAGAGGTATTGTTCCCACGAAGCACATAGACCGCATCGTTGGAAGCGGTCATTGCTGCGCCTTTCTTGGGATTTTTACCTTCGCCATTTTCTTTTGTCCCTAATGGTATACTCTTAAGCGGAGTCCAATTGCCAATGGTCGAATTTGGGGTAAAACAATAAAAGTCGGATGTATTGTTTGCCTTTAGCAGATAAATTTTCCCAGCCAATGGGGCGAGGCAAGAACCATTTTTTAAGGGTTGACCGGATGGCGTGGTTGGCACATCGGCTAATCGTTGCCAACCGGCTTCCCCCACGGTGAAATTATTGGATAAGGTGTCATTAGTAGGATTAAAATCACCGCCAAGAGCAGTGCAAACAAATGAATGGTAAAAACCTGGTTGCGAAAGCCAGGGAGAAAAATAAAGTGTAGCATTTTGGTTTCCAGCAATAGTTACAGTTGTGTCATCGGAATAAATTGTATCCTGAGAAGAACAAATTCGAAAATATACTGGGAAGGTTTGAATCTCGGTACCATAATTAGTAGCCCTTACGGTCGGCAAAACCAGCACACCCGAACTTATATGGCCACTTGGAGCGATGATTTGGCTTACGCCAACATCAAAAACTCGAACTATTACTAGAGCCGAAAGAGTATCATTTGTCGGATTGTTGTCAACTAAATGGGTACTACAGCGTACTAAGTAACTACCTCGAGTTGGAGTCCAGGGCGAAAAATTTACAGTATCTTCGACTCCGGGACCTAAAGTTTTAGACCGAGTCTGATAATAAGTAGTGCCAATTCGGAATGTGATGTTAAAAGTTTCGATCGTAGTTCCGTAATTTTTCACCCGCGATTGGGGGATAATTGGGTTAGTTGAATCGGTTATCCCTTGGGGCACGACAATCTCAGTTACTCCTACATCCCGAAGAATGACATTAGCACTGCCTTCGTAGGGGAAACGGTTGTGAGCGGTTACCGTCACAGCAAGGGTGCCGGGATGTTGTGGGGTAATGGAAAAGACAACACTACCGGTACTGTCGGTATAATCATAAGCATAGATGGTGCTGTCCATCATTACGCAGACTAAAGCCTGATTGACTGGGGCACCACTGCAACTGACTGTTACTGGGAAAATTGTCGGTTGGAGAAATAAAATTGTATCGTGAACCACGGTTAATTTTTTTGGCTGGCTGGTCCAAACATTAAGTTCAGGGTCACCTAAAAGATTCCATTCCCGGTATCTGGTTTGATTAGGATATAATGAATCCATAATAAACTTTCCCCGTTTTGCAGCACCACCCATTGTAAAGATATTCTCTTCGTAAAGGGCGCGAAAGAAACCCCTGGTTACGGCTCCTCGATATTGAGAAATATTGCTTCCAACTTGGCTTGTACCGAAGAATCCAACTGCACCTTTAGGATTTTGAACTGTGCCAACTCGTAAAAAAGAATCACCAAGCATTGCTTCATTAGGTGCTAAAGTTATTGTAGCACAGGTGCCAGACACGACAATTGGCAATTTATAGCCATTATTAGTTAAATTAGGATTTACATTGAATGGCCAATACCAAGAACCCACTGATTGACCTCGAAAAACAACAAACGCTCGTCCGTTATTAATGGCATTGATAACGCTATCCTGATTATGTCCTTGAGTTGAGAGGAAACTATCAACGTGGATATAGTTGCCATAATTCAGCCAAAGGTTACGAATATAGCGACAATCGGACTGGTAATAAGGGTCGGGTGGCACATCTTCTCTAACAATTGTTGTCCCTTTTATAAACCAAGTTGAATCGTGCATCGTTTCACTTTTCTCATAACCGATTGTTTTTGCAACCATAACACTGCACTTCGCAACAGTTGGACAAGGGAAACGACCAATGCAAAGTTCAATTTGATAATTACCAGTCATATCCGCATAGTAATCATCAAAGGCATTATTATAAGAGGGTAATAAATTTGGACTACCAACTAAAAGGACATATTCGGGTTGCGGATTCCAATTATTATAAGCGTTCTGAATATAAGATTTAATTTGATCGGGCGTTGCACCAATTTGGGATAGGGGCACACAAACTGCCTTTACTCCCTTTTTTGTTTTCCATTCAACTAACGGTCTTATCGCATCAACAAAAGTGTCGTGGGCAATGACTAAATATCTTGCTCCGGTCTGGGCAAGCGAAATGGTAGATAATAAAAATAACCCAATCGCCCAAAACTTTGTTTTTAGCATCTATACCTCCAGTCCGTTTCGATAAATAATAATTTTTTTTGATTCCAAGTCAAGGATTCAATTTTGAATAAGTTGATAAATGCAATTTGCTTTCCATTTGACAATTCGGAGTAAAGGCGGTATCATTATTATAACTAAACTTATGGAAGAGAATGGTAGAATTGTCGAGATAACTGCTGAAGGCGCCAAGGTGGAAGTGGTGCCAACTTCAATATGCGGTTCTTGCGTATCAGCATCGATTTGTGCCGCGCTGGGGTCGAAAACTAAAATCGTTTTGGCAAGCAATCCAATCAATGCTCAAGTTGGCGATTTGGTAAAAATTGAAATTAAAGAAAAGTCAAGAACTACATCTTTTTTATTAGTTTTCGGTTTGCCAATTCTTGGGTTACTGATTGGGATCATCCTTGGTGAGATTATTGACGGGGACAGATTGGCGATAATCTTGGGCGGTAGCGGTCTTCTGTTAGCGTTGGTTTTTGTGAAAATAATTGATACCCGGTTAAGCAAAAAGGAAAACTTTTTACCAACAATTGTCGAAAAAATTTCCGAAAACAATGCGGGAGTATCATCGCAGATAAACTAAATTGACTCTGATTACTTTTACAATTATAATTTAATAAATTTAATAAAAATGGAGGCAACGAATGAAAAAGGTTTTCATTACAATAACAATTTTAATATCCGTTACAATAACGATGGCACAAATGGAAAAAGCTAAAAATTTGGAACATTCTAAGGTAAATTACTGGCTCAAAACTGGGGACGGAAAAGATTATTTTCGTCAGACCAATATTGATTTAAAGAATTACGATAAGGGAATAATCAAAGCTAAGGTCGATGGTAAATGGCAGGAATTTACAATTCGAGAATTACCAGATAAATTTCTGGAGTGGAGTATCAAACGTCGTTTAGAAACCGTGGAAAGAGCGCGAAAAAACGAAATGCCTGATCTGGCGGGTGCTCATAACGGTATGGTAGCAAGTCATGGCTCGCAGCGGCTCGATTCTAAATTTACGATTAACTGTGCGGTGAAAGGGATGGGCTTTCTGCCCAAGCCAGAAAAATTAAAAGAAATACTTGCGCTATTGACTGCAACTTTTAACGATAGTATTAGTCGAAAACTGGTAATTCTTGAGAGTTTATACAACAATGGCAAAACGATATTCGACCGAACCAAACAGGTATCTTTAGAACTATATGCAACTCCTGAGTTCGAAACTCATACTTTTTTAAATCAGATGACCGACCCCGGGGTTAGTATTGTCTTTTTAGACTTTCCTTCTTATGAGTTAAGATGCATCACTCAGTTATTACATCCCAATGACCCAAAATTAACCGAATACGAAAAGGATGTTATTGAATACATTAACCGAATTCACGACTATTTTCATGGCGAATCACCTCGTCAATCAATCGGTGTTATCTATCATATCATTGAGGTTTTTGATAATACGCCCGGTAAGGCTCGGGGTAAAAGAGTTGTCCCGACGCTGCCTTGACCCGTGTTTAACGACACTTTGAGTCAGATAACAAAAATTGGAGGCTAAATGGAAAAAGTAATATTAATTCTTTTATCCGCCCCACTAATGATTTATTCAGCCCACGTCTTAATTTGGGAATATGACACCTTAGATATCTTTTATGACCCGGTTTTAGCCGAATCGATTGATTGTCCGCATTGGCTAAAGAAGGCTTTATTTGATAATGGTCATACTCTTGAAATCTATCCCTATTTACCAATTGACTTAACGCCCTATGATGTCGTTTTTGTTACACTTGGTTGGTTTCGGTGTTGAGGGGATGGTTCAAGAATTGCTCCGGCGGAGCAAGACCGATTAATTGAGTTTTTACAAACCGGCAAAGGACTTTACATTGAAGGGGTTGACTTCGGTTCCGAAAACTCAAATACTCCAATCTATTCCTATTTCGGCTGTAACTTTCTTAGCAACGGTAGTACCTCTTTTTATGGAAATGTTAGCTCGGTTTCCGGACAATCCGGAACAATTGCTGACGGATTGAATTTCAATTATCTCTTTCAACAAGGTCCTGACCATTATGTTGATGTAATCGAGGCAAGTGGAGGCACAATTTTCTTTCGGTGTCAAAACGATTCCGGACGGGCAGTAAGTTATAGCGGACCGAGCAATAATTACCGAGCTGTTCACTCAACCCTAATTTTTGGTGCCTTACAAGAGATAACTAATACCCGAAATGAACTGATGGCGCGTTATATGAATTATTTGACCGGCTTGATCAATCTTGATGATAACTCCAATTGTAATCTTAATACGGTTGAGCTGACCGTATTTCCCAACCCGTTCCGTTTCAAAACAAGAATCTTTTGTGCTACCATTCCGAAAAATAAGGTGGCTATTAAGATTTATAACAACCAGGGTAATTTGGTAAAAAACGATTTGGTTCAAACCGCTGACGGTTATTTTATTTGGGATGGTAAAGACAATTTAGGTAGAGCAGTTAGTGCTGGGATTTATTTCGTTCATATTAACATTGGTTCTGACTTCAAGACTAAAGCAATAGTCAAGACCAAATAATTTAAACCCTTAATTTGCCTACTGCGTTTACATCGCACTAGCCATTTTAGCAGTTAGCGAATAACGATCGGTAGTTTAGCAGATTTCCAACAATCAAGGACAACCACATCAAAAAATGCTTGACATTTTTGATTTTTTGATTATAATGTTTATAGAGGTGTGAATGGCAGAGCAAAAGACCCGAAAATACCAACAATTTTGTGATAATCTAACAATTTTCGATATAGTGGCTTTGTTACAGGCGGACGGGTTTAATATTAATAAAATTGAAGGAGGCAGAGAGATCCATAGAGGGTTTGTTCTTTAAAAATTGGTAATTAGTGAGTAGGACATCAAAAATTTGAATTACCTACCCAAAGCAAGGAGCAAATACCCCGAATTCCCCTACTTCCTGCTCCTCAACCGAGGATGATAGGGCCACCCTCTCCCTATCATCCTCATCCTTTTTGTTCAAGGACGAAATGAGAAAATTTTAAATCCAATTTTACCCTCTTTGGTTATTTTACTTTACAATTGTAAATAACTTCTGTAATATATTAATAAAAGGACAAACTATGAGTTATCGCAATCGTCGAATCGCCAAAATAATAAAAGAGGCAGTTGCCAATATTTTATTAAAAGACCTGCAAGACCCTAACTTCGGTTTTGTTGCCGTAACCCGAGCTAGTGTTAGTGCCGATTTAAAGAATGCAACGGTCTATTTTTCGATTTTGGGTGACAAGGATCAACAGGAACGAGTTTTCGGCCATTTGAATCGTGCCAAAGGCCGCATTCGACATTTGCTCACCAAGCAGGTAGCACTGCGTTATCTGCCCGAACTCAGTTTTGAGATTGATACTATCCTTCAAGCCGAGGAAAGGGTTGGTAAGATCTTGGATGAACTTTTTCCTAATTCCAAACCAAACCTTGACCAAACAAGTGAATCTGCTAGCGGAATTTTAAATGACGAAGATGATGTGAATAACTTGGATTAAATTTTCAGGGTTTAAGTTTAATGATCATTTAACCGATTTCAGGATGCAAGGGAACGTTTTTCGCGGTGTCTTGAATATCAATAAGCCAGCTGGTATAACTTCTTACGATGTAATTCGGCGGATAAAAAAACTCCTCTTAGATAGCAAAATTAGTAATTTCAAAATCGGCCATGCTGGAACATTAGACCCGATTGCCAATGGAGTTCTACTAATCTTATTTAATGAGGCAACGAAGATTGCGTCGTATCTTGTTGACCTAAAAAAAGAATACATTGCCGAAATAAAATTAGGTGTCAAAACCGATACGGATGATGTTACTGGCAAGGTGCTTGCCCAAAAGGATTTGCGACGAAACCGCTTTACTACACAAAAAGTTTCAGCAATCTTAGCCGAATTTGTCGGTGAGATTAATCAAGTCCCTCCGGTTTATTCAGCTTTACGCCAACAAGGAAAGCGACTTTATGAATTGGCTCGGTCTAACCAATTCGTCATCCCTAAACCCCGTACGGTTAGAATTGATGAATTAGAGTTAATAGAATTTACTTTGCCAATTTTGAGAATTCGGGCGGTAGTTTCCAAAGGAACCTATCTTCGGGCATTAGCTCGGGATATTGGCGAAAGATTGGGTTCATACGCTACCCTTGTTAATTTAACCCGAACCAAAATCGGCGATTTCCAATTAGAAAATTCCTTAGATTTAACTTCGCTAACAATAGAAAAAATTAAAGATAATCTATGTCCAATTAGTAGCGCCTTGTCCAATCTTGCTACAGTTTGTGTGCGAAATTCGGCAATTAGTAAAGTACTTAAAGGACAGCCAATTAAAAATTCCGATATTATAAATCATTCGCTAGAACTTATCAGTAAGAATAGCGTCCCTTCATTTGCCAAAGTGAAATTGGTTGACGAAGCAGGAACAATAATGGTGATTGCAAACCAAATCAATGGTTTCTTAAAGCCGATTCGATTAATTTATGCGGATTTACCGAAAACCAAATAGGGCAATTGAAAATTCTGTAATTACAATTGGTAGTTATGACGGTATCCATCTCGGTCACCAAGCAGTAATTGCTAAGACAATTGCGGTTGCAAAATCCCAAGGTTGTGCTTGCGGACTGGTCACATTTGACCCAATTCCTCAACAAGTGATTCATCCCGAGTTTCATTACATTTTAACAACCTTTAATGAGAAAAAAGAAATCCTGAGTCAATTAGGACTAGATTTTCTTTACTTAATCAATTTCAACAAAAAAATTCAGTCATTAGCACCTACCGAGTTTATTAAAACACAAATCATCGAAACAATTCATCCCACAAAAATCGTTGTTGGCTATGACCATCGCTTCGGTAGCGAAGGAAGAGGCGATGTCGAACTACTCAAAATTTTAGCAAAGAAATTTGGATTTAAACTTTTGGTCGTTTCGGAGTGTCTTTATCGGGGAGAACCAATTAAGAGTACTCGAATCCGAGAACGATTGCTTTTAGGCGATATAAAGACCGCTAACCGTTTATTGGGACGAAACTACTCAATCAGTGGCAAAGTAACTAAAGGCTTAGGAATTGGTAAATTGATTGGTTTCCCTACAGTCAATCTTATGGTTAGCGAAACTAAAAAGTTAATTCCAATGGATGGGGTTTACGCAGTTTATGTTGTTTATCAGGGTAAAAGATATCCCGGCGCAATGAATATTGGCTGTCGACCAACTTTTAGTGGCGATGTCCGAACAATCGAAGCCACCCTGCTTAATCCGCCAAAATCGAATTTATACGGGGCAAAATTGAAAATTGAATTGGTTGACCGAATCCGCTCCGAACAAAAATTTGAAAATATCACTGCCCTGGCTTCGCAAATTGCAAAGGATATAAAACAAGCAGAAAAAATCCTTAAGAGTGAGAATTAATCTTGAGTTTCTGATTGACGCAAAGATAAATTTTATTATAATTAAAAAATGTCTATTAGCAGCAAAAGTAAACCTCGAACCATGTATCACGAACCCAAAATTCCTGTGAAGCATAATCTAAAAAAGAAATTGATTCTCAGTCTTATCACTTTTACAATATTTAGTTGTCACCGACCAGTAAAGGATGGAGATTACTTCCCCAATCGCAATGGTAATTGGTGGAAATATAAAGTATTCGGCACTTCAGGTTATATCATCCGGGAATTTTCTGGAACGACTCGAACCGAAACTACCACATTTCAGAATTGGATTAAAACCTATTACGATTCGACTAACCAACGAATCAGCCAAGATACAAACTATATCTTAGTTAATGATACGGTAGTTTTATATTATGAAGATTTGGACGAAGACCCTTATGTCTATCTTAAATTTCCATTAGGTGTTGATAGTACTTGGACTTTTTATGTTGACGAAGAACAAGTTATCGCCCGAGTTGTTACATTTGAGGACAATTTCTCGGTCTTAGCAGGAAATTTTAAGGATGTCTATCAAATATGTTACAATAACCCAGAGAGTGAGGAATCAAAAGTGATTTATTATGCACCGGGTGTCGGTATTGTTAAATATTCAGAGTATTCTGATAGCGACCTCGATTGGGAAGAAGAGTTGTTAGAGTATCGGGTTAGAAGATAGAAGCGACGGTATTTAATGCGCCGTTGTCCAGAATGTGGTGAACCAGTTGCAAAAGGTCAGACCCATTGCTTCGCTTGTGGTAGTGACTTTATCCTGAGCCCAGCCCGTAGCCGATTCTTAGGGAAAAATACCATTTTCGTTGCGTTAGTATTAGGCGGGTGTATCTTGGCTGTCCTTTTCGCATTATTAATTACCCAGCCCAAGCCAAAGAGCCCAGTTAACCAAAGTAACGATTATTTAGCAAGAAAGAGCGACTCAACAAAGCAACAGTTAAATGTTCCCCAATCCAAAGTGAAAAAAATGCTTCCGGGCGATGATATTGAGGCGATAAGCCAGGAACTTGCAGAATTGGAAGGAAAAATAACTGCCTTAGAAAGAATCGCCCAGACCGAAGATTTTACTAAGGACGAAAAGGATGCTTTACGATTTGCCCGGATTCTGTTAGACGAAACGAAGGCGACCATAGGGTCGCTTAAAGCTGCGAAGACTGAAGAAGAAAAACGGCGATTAATTCGGCAGATTCGTGTCAAACAAAACGAAATCAACCAATTTCTATTTATTCTCAAAAAACGCAGCCAGGGCGGTTAATTTAAGGTTAATTTGAACAATTTGAACTTTTCAAACGACTTAAACTCGAAATGTTACCCATTATCTTAAGACTTGGCTCTTTAAATATTTATTCTTATGGTTTAATGCTTTTTATTTCCTTTGTGGTGGGAATTAAAATTGTTGAACAACGAGCAAAGCGATTTGGCGTTGATCCCCAAAAGATCACGGATTTGGCTTTAGTTGTTTTAATTGCAGTTGTCGTGGGGGCAAGATTGCTTTATGTTATTTTCCATTGGAGTGAGTTTCGAAATGATTTAATCGGCATTATCGCTTTCTGGCGGGGCGGGTTGGCTGGCTTGATGTTTTACGGTGGACTGGTAAGCGCAATTATAGCGGGTCTTTTCTATGTTAAAAGTCAAAAGCTCCCACTCCTCAAAATGTTTGATGCAGTGGCACCGGCAATCGTCTTAGGTGAATTTTTTACTCGGATTGGTTGTTTCCTTAATGGCTGCTGTTTTGGCAAACCGACCAGTTGTGTCTTGGGGGTAGTTTTTCCTGCCAACAGCCCGGCCGGTTATATTTTTAAAAATACCCCTGTCCATCCGACCCAACTCTATTCTTCTTTAGCTGGACTTTCATTATTCTTGCTTTCCCTTTGGTTAGAAAAGAAAAAATTGAAGGAGGGTGTCCTATTTTTTACCATTATGGCACTTTATTCCCTTTATCGCTTTTTGATTGATTTTGTCCGTTATTATGAAGATACGGGCAATTTCCTAATTAACCAGTTGATTTCAGTAGTTTTGATTGTTGTATCAGTATCTTTTATATTTTATTTGAAACCAAAGAAGTCGAGCGGTGTGGCTAAAAGGTAAAATTGTTTATTTAGCTAAGGCGTTTGCCGATTTTTTATTTCCGCCAATTTGCCTTGCTTGTAACCAAGAAATACCAGCCGGCTTAGTTTGTGACCGGTGTCTTCACCAAATCAATCGTTCAACCTTAGGGGTATGTGCAAGATGTGGTTTCCCTCTAGGCCTTCAGGAAAGTTGCCAGCATTGTAAAATAAAACTTTCTTTGCCTCGGACCAGGGCTTTAGGATTTTATTCCCATCCGCTTTTACCATTGATTCACGCTTTCAAGTATCAGGGCAAAAAATCTCTGGCAAAAATCTTCGGTAAAGCCTTAACCGGATTAATCAATTCCGACCCGATTTTGAAACAAGCCGATGGATTGGTCCCGATTCCCTTGCATCCGGCTCGATTACGTGAACGTGGTTTTAACCAAGCCGAGCTTTTAGGGATTGAGATTGCTAAATTGACTGGCATCCCTTTGATTAATGCCTTAAGACGTCAACGCAATACAAAGTCGCAAACCAAACTGGCAATAACCGAGCGGATATCGAATATGCAAGGGGCATTCGGAGTCCAGGATGCTTCGGTTATTTATCAGAAAAAAGTAATTTTAATTGACGATGTGATTACCACTGGCGCAACACTGGCATCCGCCGCAAAGACCCTATTCGAAAATGGGGTAAGCGGGGTTTTTGGGTTAGTGATTGCTCGAGCATGAGATTGGATTTAATCGTCCCGACCTGGGAGGATGAAAAAAAACGCAAGATGAAAGGCAAGGCTTTTCGTCTTCCTCAGCTTTCCCTCGGGATTATTGCTGCTTTGACCCCAAAGGAATTTGAGATTCATTACATTGACGAGAACTTAGAAGAGATAAATTTTGACGACGGGGCAGATTTGGTTGGAATTACCGCAATGACTCCTACCGCACCCCGTGCCTATAAGATTGCTACCGAATTCCGAAAACGAGGAGCAAAAGTAATCCTGGGTGGAATTCATCCTTCAATCCTTCCTAACGAAGCCTTGCGCTATTGCGATTCAGTGGTGATTGGTGAAGTTGAACTGGTCTGGCAGCAGATAATTGAAGATTTCAAAAAACAAGAACTAAAACCTTGCTACCAAGCCAAAGGACTCGTCGATCCAGCAAATATCCCATTTCCAAAGAGAGAATTATTCCGAAGAAAAGGTTATCTAATCACTTCACTTTTACAGACGACTCGGGGATGTCCATTTGATTGTACCTTTTGCTCCGCCAATTTATTTTCTGGACGCACTTTCCGAACCCGACCAGTGAAATCGGTACTTAGTGAAATTGAACAGACCAATTCTAAATTTATCGGTTTTTTGGATGATAATATCGTCGGCAATCGGGAATACGCTAAAGAACTGTTTCGGGCTTTAATTCCATTAAAAATTAAATGGTTAGGTCAGGCATCGCTCACCTTAGCCGATGACGACGAACTTTTAACTTTAGCCGAAAAGAGTGGCTGTAAAGGAGTCTTTATTGGTTTGGAATCGGTTAGCGACCAGGGTCTAAAAGAAGTAAACAAAAAATACCAGAAAGCCAATTTGATGCGGGAAAAGATTAAAAAGATTCACGACCATGGCATTTTAATTGAGGGTTCTTTTATCTTTGGTCTCGACTCGGACGATAAGAGCGTATTTGAAAGAACCTTGGAATTTGCTAAAGAAAATAAATTAGCAGTTGCTTCCTTTGGTGTCTTGACACCTTATCCCGGCACCGCCTTGCAAAAAAGATTACAAGAAGAGAATCGAATTATCTCCTATGACTGGCGACTATATACTTGTGGCAGAACCGTCTTTAAACCGAAGAATATGACCGTGGAAGAACTCCAAGAAGGATTGGATTGGTGCTGGTATCAATTTTATTCTTATTCCTCAATCCTCACACGTTTTCTTAATACTTGGCCCAATTGGTTGACAATTGGTATTCCATTAATGATTATTAACCTATCTTACAAAAAGATGCTTCATCACACCAAAGATACTACCGAACTTTTAAAAAATTACCAGTTTGAACTATCCGTATAAAGTGAGAATTGATTTTTGTTAGTTTTGGGGAAATAGTTTATTAGTGAGAAAAGTAACACCGCCGGCAATAACCAAACGCGGCAGGGTAAGCCAAAAAAGATTGGCTCCTAAGACCAGGAATAATCCAGTATCTTCCACAATCGCATGACACATTCCCAAGAAGACCGAAACTAACAAAACCTGTCTTTTATTTAATGCCCGTTGCTTTATCAAATCCGAAATAACTCCGGCGCCATAAATTATACCAAAGAAAATTCCGGCTAAAAGCGGGGCAACAGCATCTTGGCTAAAGCCGAAAAATCGAAAGTAACGGGCAATTTTCTTATAGCCCTTAGTTAATAAACCAAACCGCTGGACCAATTCTAAAATCAAGAAGACAGCGAAAAGAATGGCAAAGATTTTCCAACTTAAATTGAATAAGCCGACAAAATAGTTTCGAATCATTATCGCCTCATCGCTAAAATTAATCCGATAACAATTGCCACCGCTACTCTTAAGAATAATAAAAAGCCGGCTTTGGTTTTTAATTTGAGATAGACCGAGGTCTCCATCAGTTGACTGTGGGAAGTGAGAAGCATCAAAGCAAGCGTAGTCAATTGCCAAGAATTAAGATGTAACAACGGTATCACGCCAATTGCGGCATAAAGATTTATGAAATTACCGAGAATTAGAGCCAAGGCACTCTCGCCAGGTAGATTAAAGATTTTCATTGCTGGTTTTAGTAAATCAGCAAGAAATTTAATAACCGGTGTGTAAGATAGAATTACCATTAACGAATACACGGGTAAGATTATTTTCATCAAATCCAAGAATGCAAGAGCAGTTCTTTTCAATACGGTGGATAAGAATTCGGCCAAAGATTTTATTAGCACTACTCTAAGATCGGGTTAAGCGCGAAGTTTGCTTATTTCGCTAAAATAGTAGTCAAAGCACTAATGAGTCTTTTATTCTGTTCTGGGGTGCCGATAGTGATACGCAGTGCATTCGGAAAACCATATTCTTTTACCGTGCGTGCGATTATACCCTGGCGAAGGAGTTTTTCATAAATGATTTGGGAGTCTTCAACAAAACTGACAAAGATGAAATTAGCATAGGTCGGCAAGTAGAAAACCTTGAGTTTTTTTAATTCGGCATAAAGGTATTTTTTACCTAATTCGTTAATGCGACAAGACTTTTTGGCATGTTGTTTGTCTTGCAATGCCGCAATGCCTGCCTGTTGTACCAACCGATTGACATTGAAAGGATAACGGACCTTTTGTAAATTGGCGATGATTTCCGGTTTGGCAAAGCCATAACCCAGGCGCAAGCCGGCTAAACCATAAATTTTGGAGAAGGTGCGTAAAATCATCACATTTTTGCCTTGTTTTAAATACTTAAAAGAATCCGGATAGTCTTTAGTCAGAATATATTCCCGGTAGGCTTCATCAATGACAACCAAGATATTATCAGGGACCTGCTCGATGAAATCATCCAATTCCTTTCTCTTCACAATGGTGCCTAAGGGATTGATTGGATTGTCGAGATAAATTATCTTCGTAGCCGGGGTGATTGATTTCAACATCCGGTTTAGGTCGTGGCTATAGTCTTCTTTTAATGGTATCTCCGCCACCTTGCTGTCCATCACCGTGGCACCAATTTTAGCAATAATGAATGCGTGTTCACTCATCATCAATTCATCTTCCGGTCGCAAATAGGCTAAACAAGCTAAATAGATAAGTTCCACTGAGCCGGCTGCTGCCATCACCCATTCCATATCAATCTCGAATTTTTCAGCGATGGCTTGCCGTAAATAATAACAGTTGTCATCCGGGTAAAGATAACTTTCCGAAGCAAACTTTTTTAGAACAGCGAGTGCTTTTGGTGAAGCACCTAAGGGATTTTCGTTCGAGGCTAATTTAATCACTTCGCCTTTCAGTTTCAATTCACGAATTAACTCCTCAATAGGTTTGCCTGGCTTATAAGGTTTTACATTCGCCAGGTTTGGTCGGGGAATAGGTAAAGTCATAACTCTCCTTTTTTTCTTTGGATTTTTTTAAGAAAACAAAGACTATGCCACCAACTAAGGCATAGCCGTAGTTGACAATTAAATAAAGTAATGAGGTCGAGGTCGCTTGGACTGAATTGACACCGACCTGACCAAAAAAGGTTACGAACGAATTCTCCCGAATTCCAAGCCCACCAATGGTTATTGGTATCATCGTCAGCAACCCAATGATTGGACAATATAAGAAATAATAACTAACGGCAATTCTAATTCCGACTGCATAGCCGGTATAAAACCAACTTAAGGCAAGAATAGCCTGAATTAGTAACGAAAGAAGAAAACTGACCAAGAGGGCTTTTGGTTTTCGCCGGTAATCCTTGATCGCATCGTAGATTTGGTCGAAAAATACTCCCAAACGAAAAACCTTAATTCGCTGAAAAATTTTACTAAAGAACCGATGTGCCCGGTCATTGAACAAGATAAAGATTATCGCTAAAAGGATTAAGAAGCCAACGAGGTTTAGAATTAAAAAACGGGTTTGGTTTTGGACAACAAGTAACCAAGCCGAAGCCAGTAAGGCAAAAAAGAATAAACCAACAAAGCCAATCATCCGGTCAACAAAAGTCGCTGAAAAGGCTTGGGCTTTTTGGTTATCTTTGATTGTGTAGATGATTCTTATCACATCACCACCAATTGCGGTTGGCAAGACATTATTAAAAAACCAAGTGGCAAAATAAACCGTTAAAAGATAACTTAGAGTAAAAGAAAGACTCTTCTCATCGAGGATAACTTTCCAACGCCAGACCGAAACCAAGATTAATAAGAAAAAGCAAATAATTGTTAAAAGTAAGTAAAAAGGATTAGCGTTTCTCAT
This sequence comes from Caldifarciminota bacterium, assembly GCA_039801565.1. Lineage (GTDB taxonomy): Bacteria > Hydrothermota > Tepidihabitantia > Tepidihabitantales > JAOUPE01 > JBDRUX01. Next base: position 30,357 of record JBDRUX010000003.1, on the reverse strand, counting down.
ACTAACTAACGATTCTCTAATGTTGACTTTGGCTAAAAGCCAAATTAAGAGTCCAATTGCTAAGCCAATGCGTAAGATGTTAAATAATTGTTTCATAAATTTGCTATTCTCGTGGCTTCAATTTTTCTAATCGGTCGTTAATCGTCGCAATCGCTTCACCCAATAATCCTAAACCGAAAAGCAAAAGACCGCTGATGATGAGAAGGATTACGAGATAGAGGATGGGCCGAAAGCCGTGCCGAAAGATTCTAAGGATTATTCCAATGATTCCCACAATGATACCAAAAAGAATACTTGCTGTGCCAATGGTGCCTAAATAGAGCATCGGTTTTCGCATAACGGTCAGTTGAAAACCAACCGCAAGTAAATCGAAGAAACCAATCAATATCCGCCAAGGGCTCTGGTATTTTGGTTTGCCAAACCGTCGAGGGTAAAGCTTGACTGGAATTTCCACGATTTGATAACCCCGGTCCTGCGCCAAAGGAACAAGGTAACGATGCCAATCCTTGCGCAAATCAATATCGGCAATTACTTCTCTTTTAAATGCTTTTACTGCATTAATATCATGAACCTTAAGCCGAAAGAGTTTACGGGCTAAATAGTTATAAATCGAAGATACCAACCATTTTTCATATTTGCCTTGTTTCCAACCGACACACATATCAGCACCCTGGTCAATCTTCTCTACCAGACGTAAAATGTCGGCTGGGGCAAACTGTAAATCGGCATCAAAGATTACTAAAATTTTACCTTCAGCAATCTTCGCCCCGGTCACAATTGCTTGTGTCTTACCCAAATTCTGCCGATGGCGTTTAACTTTTAACCAAGGGTATAACTTTTTAGCTTGCTCGACTTCGGTAAAAGTTCCATCATCACTGCCATCATCAACAATGATTACTTCATAATCACCTGGTAAAATACGGCTAAGTTCCTCTAACAAAGGTTTTATATTAGGGGCTTCATTATAAGCCGGAACAATAACTGAGACCTTTACTTCCAACTCCTTAATCATACTAATTTAAAACGAAATGTCAAGCGATTGATTAGAAATTTTTAAAATACCGAATTTCTTCAGCCAATGCAATTCAGTGAGTAAATATGGTGGAATTAACTCCCAACCGATTAGTTATGTAATTTCAATAGGTTAGGAGAAGATCGTTTTCAAAGATTTTGCTTGAACGGAAAGGAATTAGTTTAACTTGTAAGTGCTTGATTCTACGAAAAAAGTGAATAAATGAAATTTCAGGGTTTTTTAAAAGAAAGGTCCACAATTTGTCTTTGGTCCCAGAAAGTGTTTTGTGCCAGAAAAAATTGAAATATATTTCAACCTAAAATTGACCGATTTTTTCGTCTATCTTCTTGGTCGTCCGTCACTTATGCCAATTTTTGCTTTGGGAGGGGGTATCGTATAGGGGGTGACCCCGTAGGCTACTCCCTAAGTTGCCCCGTAGGTTGCCTCCTAAGTTGCTTGGTAGGTTGCTTCGGGAGCCGGTTAGGGGGCAGGTTAGGGAGTGGGTTGGAAGGCGACCTTGGAGGCGGCTTAGGGAGTCAGTTAGGGGGTTAGCTGGGGAGTTATCTCGGGGGCAATCCCGTAGGCTACTTGGGGAGTGACTTCGCAGGCAGGTGTCCAATCGAATGTTATTCGCCTTGAGATTGTTTCAAAACCGCTTTTCAATTAAAATTGATTGACTATGATAAAAATAGTTGGCTATGATTGATGACCGCAATTTAACCGCCCATTTATGAAGAACAAGCCAAAGAGGTTTATAAAAAACTTTCCGAGCTATTTAGCGATGTTTAAAAGATTAAGAGAAAAACTTGCCGAGTAGGATTACAGCGTTTTGAAGCCAAACGGTCAAAACCGCTTTGGTAATAATATTTCTTGGCATATTAATCTTCGACATCGGATTCATTAGTATCTTCATAGCCCTTAGCGATGAGATAGCCCCGCGCCCTTTCGGCTAATTTATAACGGTTAACTAATTGCCAGAATTTTTCGCTATGATTAGGGAACACAAGATGTGCCATTTCGTGAACAATTACGTAATCTCTAACCCATTCCGGCATTGCACTAAGCCGATGCGAGATTCGGATACTTCTGTTCTTAATATTGCAGACACCCCATTTTTTCGATTGCTCAGTCGAATACTCGATTGATCGAACCGGTATTGCATTGTTAAAATATTGCGCATTCAGCTTCTGACAAATTGCCATTAGGTTTTCTTTTTGATTAAGTTCCCGCTTAAGTTTTCGTTTTTCCAGGCGGCGTTTAAGTTGCTCAATGATTTCCTGTAATCGTGGTTCTGGAATATCGGCTGGGGCGTTGACGAACATCGTTTCCCCAACCAATCGGGCGCTGACCGTTCGTTTTCGTCTATCACTGCGGCGAATTTTTATCTCAATCATTTCCTTTTGGTCTCGGCTTTTATAAAAGTAAATACTTGAGTCTGTTGTTTTAGCAGAAATCTATCGAATCGTAATTTTCGTTTACCTTCCGTAATTACAAGTCCCTTCGGGGAATACATCCCAAAGTTTTGCATGGCAATCAGGGCAAAGAATATCTATATCAACTAACTCTCCTTTGTAAGTTCCACTAGTTTTGTCAAAAAAATAAGTCCAGCACTCATTTTCATAAACCGTAAACAAAGAGGTTTTACAACCAGAACATTTAGGTGGTTTGAATCTTTTTTTAATACTATTTACTTTTTTCTTTTTTTGTTGCATATATTTAAACCCCTCAACTTATTTATACTTCTGCCGTTTAACTTTTAGTCTCGGTTCAGATTTTAAGAACGATTGGCGTCTAATTCTTCTAATGTTGATTTTGGAGTTATATTTAATAGCCTGCTTTAGACCATTTCCGGTAAATGCCGATATTTAACCGGCAAGACTGTCTCTAAATTCAAATGTTTCGAGGCATCCAATATTTCAATGCCGACAATCCTTTCATTCTCACCAATGTCAAGGACAATATCTTCGGTAATGCGTTTGTTGATGACCGATTGTTTTCGTTCATCCAATCGGATATAAAGCAAGTCGGTTTTCACATCATATAGGATTTGCATTATATTCCTCCCATTTTCCATAAAAGACATAAACCGTTACAGTTATAATAATATCCTTTTCCATCAGATAAAATACCTCTACTCTTTTTTGCTCATAGTATTTACCGTGGCGGGTCTGTTTAAAATCAAAAATTTTGGCTTTCCCAGTCCGTCCATGTTTTGCTGGTATCGTGAATCCAGTTTCAATAACGGTCCTAATTTCTTCTTCATTAGTGCCTCGTTCTTCGGCTCGCTCCAAAGTATGCGGTTCAATTTTAATCTCCACTGATTAATTATAACTCTTGTTTTTTAAAATGTCAAATATTCGTTTTCTTTGCAATTACTTCGGGTGAAACTTATTCCGTATCGGTTTGGCAACTTCTTACTTATACTTCTGCCATTTAACTTTTGGTCTCGGTTTTTATAAAAGTAAATATTTAAATCCTTTGTCTTAACAGAAATCTATCGAATCGTAATCGTCATCGGTTAGACCATAGCGTTTTAGCATCTTAAAACATTCAAGCAGTGCGCCCCTTTCTTGATGATATTTTTCGGGATGGTAATTAATCACCGAACCGGCATAACTATCAAGTAGGGTCTTTAGGTCTTCTTTAGTCATTTTCTCAATTTGCAAGTTCGGGCAATATTCTTCGATTGCTTCTAAAAGATTTTCCAACGCCTCTTCCGCCGTTATCAGAAGTACTGGCTCAGAAGGATTTATATTTACTTTTCTTAACAGCTCTTCAACTTTCAAGGTTACCTCCAATTATAGATAACTTTTTGCTTTTGTTACAGCTAAAAGCCCTTGCCAGAGTTCGACAATATAACCATCATTCTTTAACTTTTCGATTATAGGTTCTGGGTCGCCCTCGTATTTAACGAACTTAGTTGTGGCATGGCCACCATCGGATATTAATTTTTTGACTTCGAAGGTTTCAGGGTCGAATTCAACAACATCACCATATTTAAATCTCTTAGTGAAAATCGGTATATTGTTTATCACTCCCGTGTTCTCCGAAAGACATCTTACCCATAGGGTTTCGTAGGTTATGCCTGGTTTTCTTATCTTTATTTTGACTTTTTGATAGTTGGTTTCCATTTTTGTAACCATCCTTTCAGATAATCAAATTAGGAACATCTCTATTATTATATTGAGTCCTTCTTCATCAAAGACTGTAATATGAGATCAATAAAAATATAAACGAATTCTTTACCTTTGTATTCGCAATTCAAACATTTATGTCTTGGCATTTACTCCCTCATTTCTTTTTTTATTCTTTTTTGAGAAATATAGCCTCCTTCAAATGTCCTAACATAGCTATCGAAAGACCTCTCTTTGTCGATATCAACGGCGTTAGGATATAAGGTTCTGAATCGTCTGCAACGCCTAATCATTTTATCTGAGACGCCGACATCCCTAACTAAATGTTTAGTAACATTTTCTAAGAAAAAAGTCTCCTTATCAGTGGCTCTTTCGAAATTATAAATTTTGTCTCCAAAATTCCAATATAGTAGTACTTTATTCTTTTGGGTCTTGGAACGTATCGATTTCAAAATATCCTTGAGAGATTCAACAAGAGAAAAATATTTTTTCTCAAATTTACCGAGTTCTTCTTCAAGCAATTTACCATTGAAAGTTTTTTCGAACATTATTCCCATCGGGACAGTTGCCTTTAATGTTTCAGTGCCATCAGGTTTTTTGACTTTTTGAATTTTAATAGCTACTTTTAGATTATTCATCGCTCTCCCCATAATCTAAAAAACTTTTGCTGAAGTTCAAAAACTTTTTGCCAAGAGGATTCAGAGGCTTTATCCAAATTGAACTTTATAAGACTCAAGACAGCAGACTTTAAAATATGATAATTGAGAAGTCTATCTTTATCGGCTCTTTTATAAGCAGGATGAGATCTATTTATAGTCACAACTTCACCGTCAAAGTGAGCCTCCTCTTCCGTATCGGATTTTTCTTCAAAAGATATTCTAATTCCACCGCGCAAAGTTCTTGGTTTTACTTCTGCTTTAGGACCAAAACCGGGGCTGGTGTCAGGTGCTTTACCTTCATCAAAACCAGGAGAAACTGGAACTCCTCCGCCTGTAGTCTCACCCCCTTTGGTGCCTGAAACCTTTTGAGTTCCTTCAGTTAGTTCTTTCGGTTCGCCGTTTTCATTAGGAATCGATACATCTCTATTCATTTGCGAACCAAAAAAGGAAAGCTCGGGTAAATTCTTAAGAATGGAGTTAATCTCTTTTTCTAGCTCTGAGAATGCCGGTTCAAGCTTTTTTGGGGGCTCAAGGGCACCTATTTCTTCCAACCATTGAGAGAATTCCCTCTGGGTTTTCCTAAAAAAAGATTCCCATTTAGGGTTTCCGCCCTGAAACCTGCATTTGTCCGTTGTGACGGCTTCTACTAAATACGGAGCTTCTATCCACCCAACTATTTTTTCTTTGTCATGCGGGTCTTTTTTGAACAAACTTCTTTCTATTACCTTACCGTATGTGCATAAAGCAACGCCGCGCAGCGACTCTTTCGCTTCGGTTTCCTTTAATAATCCAAAAAATCCCCAAGCTAAAGGTTTTTTGTATTTAGTAATTAATATTTCTTTCTTATTACTTAACCTCTCTTGTAAAGAGGTTTTGATTATCTCTTGTCCGTTTATAATAAACTTTACCTTTTCAGGGTATATCCTGCGAAACTGTTTATAAGCCCCCTTTTCCAATATCGGAATTTCGCCAGAATACACTTTTAATAATTCGCTATCCAATAGAGGAGTATAATGCTCTTCCAAAATTTCTTCAATCCACTTATCAGTATAAAAGTCTATGCTATCCCGGTGTAGATGAAGTGTCACTTTCGTTCCTTGATGATTTAAATCCAAAATATTTCCGTGTTGTATCTCATAGGGTGCTTCTTCACCCTTAAATTGCCATTCCGAATATCCCCTGTAATTTTTTGATACTGTTTGAGTTATTACTTTCGAGCAAAAAGTTAGAGCAATTTTTGCGCCTTGCCCTATGAAACCAATCCCTTTTCCCCGTGTCTTTTTAGAAAAGAGGTCGTGGTAATCTTTAAATGTGGTTCTATCCATTCCTATCCCATTATCGGTAACCTCTAAAATTCCGTCGTTAACTGTTATCTCAATAACCGAAGCTTGAGCGTCAAGGGAATTTGCAATAATTTCGATTAAAGAAGCTTTTTGAGGTTCAAAATGATATTGAGGGATAATTGCTTGCTCTATCCATTTTCTCACATCCCTCAGGGTTGTTTTGCCTTTATCAATTTCTGCCATTCTTACTTCCTTCTTTATTCAAGTTTAAACTTATTTTCTTTTGGCACATAGAATTTTTTCTTGATTTCGGTAAGCGCTGACTCTATCGCCGAAAAGATTTTTTTAACATCTTCTTCGGTGTATTCGTAAACATACCGGTTGGCGCAGTTGCCCAAGATTCGTAACTTTTGTAATACTGCATTAGTCCGACGCGTAGCTAAACGCTTAAACCTTTCCTCCGGAGTTTCTTTTTCAACCATAATGCCTCCTTGTTATAAAAATTCATTTATATTAATTATAGTAAAAATTTATAAAATGTCAAGCATAAATTAAATAGTAATATTTTTATTAATAAATCCTATCTTAAAAATATTTTAAATAATTATAGCAATTTTTTAAATAATGTCAAGTAAAATTCATTAAATAAACGATATTTATCAATAAATTAGTTATTTGAATTTTTATTGTTTCTTTTGTAGTATAAGTCGCTTCTTTTGCCATAGTTATTTTTAGTTATCGCTTAACAATTGGATTTTAACCCCAATTTCTTAATTGTCAATATCTTTTAATGGAATTGGATAGCTTGAATTAAAAAAGAGAGTCTAAAAACTAACTCGGGGGCAAAAATTTAGTGTTCCGTTTCTTTAAGTAACCTTCGGCCATGAACAATAGCCATTACATATATCCGTTTTTGTCTTTCGTCATATCTATATAATAAGACCCGATAATTACCAACTAAAATTTCTCGATACGGTAAATATGGAAATTCCGGAAGTTTTCGTCCCATAAGTGGAAAATTGGCAAAGTTTGATACCGCTTTTTGGATATTTTCAATCTGTATCTGAGCGAACCGCTTGGAGTCTTTTGCGATAAACTCATAAATATCTTGTAAGTCTTTGAAGGCACGACCGGCCCATTCTATTTTTTCAACCATTTGGCGGTTTCCTTAACCACTTTTTTGTGCGAAACCAATCTGCCCCTCCGAATGTCCTTTTCTGCAATTTCGAGTTTCTGCCGAAGGTAAAGACGATATATTATCTCATCAATATCTACCTTTGCCGGTAAGTCTTTTAAAAGTTCCAGGATTTGTTTTTTAGCAATCGTCATAATTTTCCTCCACAGGTAATTTTAATCCCAATTTCTTAACTGTCAATATCTGGATTTGTTTTTGGACAAGGAAGTAAGAGCAAAAGTATTAATTAACCACCGATTAAAGCCGATAACCACCGATTAGCAAAAAAAACACATCTTGGTTGATATGTTTCTATTATAAATCCAATTCCAATTGAGGATTTTCTTTTTTGACCAATTCAATTAATTTTGTGACAAATTCCTCAGCTGATTTTAAAGCATTTTCCGCCTCGGTTCGGGATATCGGCAAAAATGGTTCATAAGTGAACTGATTTCTTTTTCGCCGCATTATATCGAATTTATTGACAAGGTCAGCGAAAGTTGGTCCAAGCACTACCGCGACAAAATCAATTACGGTTTTATGTTGCCCGCCACCATCGGGACGATAGCCGTGTAAAAGCATCAAAGCACGCCCACAACGCAACATTGCTAAATAGGCATAGTTATAAGTAACTTCCTCATCAATTGCCAAATTCCTTTTTGCCACAACCAAATCCTTTCGTGCCCGCAGTAAAAGGTTTTTTATCTGTTTGAAGTCAAGTGTCTGCTTTTTGATTAACCCTTTATTTAGCAAATTGATTATGAGATTTTTATAGTTCATCTTCCGAGCCGATTAAGAATATCTTGGGTTGACTTAAGACCTCAAGCAGAAAAGGGTCTTTCTTTTTTTTCTTGCGGGTAAAGTCAGTTGGGCTATAAAGCGTATAATTAATCTCCCTTTGTAGTTCTTTTTCCAGTTTACAACATCGCTTAACCAATTCCGCTTCATCTATTTCACCGATAATGAAGATGTCAATGTCGCTTTTTGGCTTCTGCTCATTTTTAGCAAAAGAGCCATAGATGAATGCCTGTTTTATCCCTTTTATCTTTTTTAACATCGAGGCAATAATTATTGGCACACCAATTGTCTTTGCTATTATCCCTTTTAATTCAGCAAAAAGCGGATAAGTCTGGTTTAAGTAATAATAGACAAGATTACCTTTATGCTCGGTTAGAAAAAGTCCGGTCTTTTCAAGTCTTATCAATTCCCGACGGATATTACCGACCGGGAAATCGAGTATCCTTTCTAATTCCCGCAGGTAAAATTTTTTTGCCGGATTAGTAAAATATAAACTTAATAAGTGCCGACGCAATTTAGATTTAAAGATTTGAAAGATATCCATATTGTAATCGTTTTTGATTACAATTGTAATCTATTTTGACTACAAGTCAAGTTCATTGCGGTTGGGTAAAATAAAAAGGGTCTTCGTATCTATCAATTAGCCCTAATTCCTTTTGCTTAGCTAAAATCCGAATTATCGCCTTGCCGTGAATTCTATCATGCCAGATGAACCGACGCAATATTTTCTTAAGCGTCCATAATTCATTATCGGTATTAAAGATTAAGAAGTTATTCTCTTTTTGATAAAGTTCTTTGATTTTAGTTAAACAAAATTCCCGAATTTTCATAAAGTCCTCTTCTTTTGGTTCAAATGGGATTTTGGTTCGGGAGAGATAATAGTATTGGCACCGTTTAATATGACCGAATATTCCCTCAATGGTCGTGAAGTTATCGCCGTAAAAGGTCTTTCTAATCCTTGCCCCATCCACCCAATCCTTTAATTCAGCACTGTGGTAAATCTTTAAGATTGTCTTGCCCGAATAGCGAACCAGCTCGCTAAGATTAACAAATTCTTCTTCTTCCATTTCTCCCTTATCGGCATTGAGTAAAATCGCACTGTCGGCATCTTCGACCATCAATTGACTTTGATGGTATTGGACAACATTTGTCTTATAAGTAAAGTCTTGTTTGATTTTCAACCATTTGAGATATGATTTCACTTCTTGATTTACTTTAGCCAGTGCCTCGGCTTCGGTTTTACCTCGGATAAAGGCACCAGGCAGTTCGACAATAAATCCTAAGAACCCTTTGCCGTTGGTCTCAAAGGCAACTGAAAACGTAGCAATGGGGACGAATAGTTTTTTAATCATAACTTGAATTTATGGACTCGGTTAGCGGTGGCTAAAAATACGGTTTGATAATCCTTCTTTTTTAAGATTACTCATTACAAACCTCCTTATCTTTTGCTCTTTGTTTCAATGCCTCGATAACAATTGATTGAGGAATTCTTAGGTTTTCTTTAAAATATAATGGATGTTTTTTTAGTCCCCTTTTTGTCGGTTTTGGCTCAATTAGGCGTGCAATCAAGAAACCAGCTCGGTAGAGCGCAGTCGCATAGTCGGTCAAGGTGCGATGAAAAGATAAAGTCTTGAAATGTTTGTTCAACCTTTCCATATTCCAATGGATGATGTCGCTTGCGGTGTCGAAATAGCGGTCAATCGCATAATAGAGCGGAGTCTTAGCTAATTTTAAATTCAGTGCGGTCTCTTTATTTTCAGTTCTTTGCCGATATACCCAGCCGCCAATCCGTTTACCGCTGATTATTCTTGCTTCAAAACAGGGGTGGGATATGACAAAAACGAATCGCCCATTTTTCTTCAGAACCCTAAATACTTCTTTAATCGCCTTTTGATAATTTTCGATATCCTGTAAAGCCATAAAACAAGTCACAATATCAAATGTATTATTTTTGAATATCGCCAAATTGCTGGCATCACAAACATAATAATTTATACCCAATTTATCCTTTGCTTCTTGCTCTTTGGCATAGTCAATCAGTTTTTGGGCGAAGTCGATTCCGATAACTTTTGCTCCTTTGCGGGCAAGGATTCTTGTGTTATACCCTTCGCCGCAAGCCAAATCCAAGACCTTTTTGCCTTTAATGTTACCTAAAATTGCAAACATTGCCGGATTATTCAGTTCATTCCTTGCCCAATCTTTTCCGGTGCGCACAAAATCTACCCAGGCTTCGGCTGATTTGTTCCAAAGTTTTTGGGGACTAATCATTTATAACTTATAAGGGGTTCGGACTTCCGGTAACGAATCCGAACCCCTTATTAATTAATTATTTCGTTAGCGCATCAACACTAATTTTCGGGTTGATTTGTAGTTTGTCGTCTCAATCGTATAGAAGTAAATTCCGGACATCACCTCATCACCATTATCATTTTTGCCGTCCCAAATTAGGGTGTAATCCCCAGCTTCATAAGAAGCCTTGGTTAAATTCCGAACCAGTCTGCCGGTCGCATCGTAGATATTAATCGTAACATCACCCTTTTTCGCTAAGGTGAAGGAAATTTGAGCATTACCTCTTGCTACTGGATTGGGTCGGACTGGATGAAGCGCCGTAGTGGCTGGAATGGTATTCTTTGTTGCCTCAGCGATGCCGATTAGACTATCACAAGTGAAGGCAATTGTGACATTATCAGCAACGATATGATTTGACGGGTCGCCATTATATACATACTGTAGATACCAGCCATTGGCACCATAGCCACCTTGGATACCAATCGTATTGGAATTGAGTGTGCCATTCACATCCAAGTAGTTAAACCTTATCTTGTTGTTCCGATAAAGCACAACCTGGAAGGTCTGAAGTTCAGTAGTTCCAAAACGAGGGACATTAACCCAAGAATAAGCGACATACGATTGTCCGTCGGTTTTTTCAATCACTTGACCTGGACTGGTTATATTCAAATCATCCCAGAAAGGTCCGATGAAATTCTGAATTGTGTTATTGGGTAAAGCGGTATTTGTGTAAGTAGTGGCGGTTGATGTTTCAAGGAAACCATTGGTGCAGACATTAATCTGAGTGATGTTTGGTGGGCTACTGGCTGGTGAGTAGAATTTAAAGCCAAAGGGTAGAGTACGAGTCACATAGCCATCGTCGGCGCTGGGCGACCAACCAGAAAGGACTGTGCCACCAGTTGGGTCAATCCAGGAGAATGTAACGGTATCACCTGGTTCTTGGGTTGATTCGTAATAATAACCAAATGCATCCGGTGCACTGCCTAAACGGCAAATCGCGGTCGCATAAGCAGTGTCGTTGGATGGGTCGTCATCGCCAATCAAACTTGTATAACAGGTAGTCTTGTACACACTACCGGTTATGGCAGTGAATTGGCCAAACACAACTGATAACGATTCCCCAGCGCCCATTGCCAGTGTAGTATCAATATCCAAAATGGTATTACCGGTCACGGTATCAACAATCGTCATCGTTGCTGGCACATCTTTTGGTTCAGCCGAGAAGTTTTTAACCATTGCGGTAGCATTAACGGTAGTTCCTGGGATAATCCGACCAGTTGGGGCAATAATTCTTGAAACTCCAGCGTCTGGAGTAGTCCGAGCTTCTTCAGTCATCGTATCATTGGCTGGATTTTCATCACCCACTAATGCGGTGTAGAAAACAACATCGTAAATCATATCTGGGTCAGGTGTCCACTCGCCAAACACCACGGATTGTTCGGTTCGGGCAGGAATGGTCAAAGTTGTTTCTTTAGCAAACACGGTATCGTCAGTCTGAGTCGTAATCAAAGCGGTTGCAGGAAAAGTTTCTTCATTAAGGCCAAAGTTCTTTATAACCGCTTCAACATTAATTGGATTGCCTGATGGAATTCTTCCCGTTGGGCTAACAATGCTTCGAACACCGACATCATGGTCTCGAGGTACTTCAATTTCACCTGCTTCATTTACCGTCAGATAGGTTGGGGTTGTGCAGTTTGAACCACACATTGCATAAATTGTGCCCTCATGAATTGCTAACATCTCCCAACCGCGCGCAGTCGGAAGTGGCGTTTCAATCACCCAAGTATTGGTTGAAATCGTGTACTTATAAACAAGGTTGTCAGCTGGGGTAGTACCCTCTATCGAACCACCGATAACATAGATATTGTCGTCGCCAAAGCCAATTGCTGAATGATAAAGTCGCGGGCCGGGCATATTCGCTTTTTGTGTCCAAGTTTCGGTTGCTGGGTCGAACATCCAACAGTCGTTTAGGACACCTGTCGAACTACTACCGCCACACAGATAGAGCTTTCCGCCTGCTGCAGCAAGCGCAGTCCAACCGCGTCCAGTGGGTCTTGGTGAAGGAGTTATTGACCGCCAACTATTAGTTGCCGGATTATATTCTAACAATGCGTCCGAATAACTTTCGCTACCAAAGATATATATCTTACCATTTAATCCAACACCGGAACAAGACCAACGACCACCCGGCAAACTTGCTTTATAAGTTGAAGTTTTCGTATCAAGGTCGTATTCTTCACAACTACTAAGGGTTGTATGAGTCGAGTCCCTCCCACCGCAAAGATAAACTTTATTGCCAATTTGACCACCAGCACCAGCGCGTCTGGTAATAAGCAAACTTGGTAGAGTAGTTACCCAACTGTTAGTGGCTGGAACATAAGCATAGACTGAGCGGAGTGAATTGGCATAACTGCCATTGCCCCTACCACCAAATAGATAAATGGTATCCCGCCAGACTGCCACGGCTGGACACCAATATCGTCCAGGTGGCGGGGATGGTGTTTTGGTTACCCAAGGAATCGAATCGGTTCCAATCGGAGTTGGCGCAAGGTATTGCTGATGTGCCATTGTTGCACTTGGTGCTAAGTCGGTTGGGCCATCTGGATTGGCAGTTAAGATACTTACACTTAATAACAGTGTAAGTAAATACATAATTTTTTGGTACATCTTAGACCTCCTTTATTTATAGTATTAAGGTTCTCCACTTCTGTCAGGTTTTTCTAACCTTCGGTTAACATCACCTCCTTCCTTTTTATGTTTTAAAATAACGCATATTGTTATTAAAGCAGAAAAGATTTTGGAGTCTTGGGAGCAAAAATCAGATAAAGCCTCTAATCGTCGTAATCCTAAAGCAACCATTTTTCACTCTCCAAAGTTAATTCAATCTTACAATTAAATTTAGTTTTGTCAATAGCTGATTTTCCTCGAAATTGTTAATACCTTTTTAAGATTAACCATTGAAAAATACCTTATCTTTTGTTCTTGGTTTTTACCAACTCGATAATAATTGATTAAGGAATTTTTAAGTTGCCTTAATGTTATGGGTTTAAATAAGAACTGAATATCTTCGCTATTGACTTCGGGCAAAAAAAGATTAGAGTTTAAATTTGTATGGCAAGAAAGATTGCCATTGCCAATCAAAAAGGTGGCGTTGGTAAGACTACCACGGCAATCAATCTCAGTGCAGCATTAGCAATGCGCAAGACCGATGAAGCACATCAAGAAAGGGTCTTATTGGTTGACATTGACCCGCAAGCCCATGCGACACTCGGCTTGGGGATTGACAAAAATCGGCTGGCGGTCACCACCTATGACGCCTTGATTGATGCTACGAAAACGAAAGAGGGTATTATTTCTGATGTCTTTCCCAGACTCGACCTTTTGCCTTCTAACATCTCATTAGTTGGTAGTGAGGTGGAATTTGTTGATTTGCCCCAACGCGAAAGCCGTCTCCGTTTGGCATTAAACACAGTTGAAGCGGATTATTCCTTCATTATCATTGACTGCCCACCTGCCTTGGGAATTTTGACCTTAAATGGGTTGGTGGCAGCTGATAGTGTGTTGATTCCGGTCCAGTGTGAATACTATTCATTAGAAGGTTTATCGCGGCTTTTAGAGACAATAAATATGCTGAAGCGTGGTTTAAATCCCAATCTTGAAATCGAAGGAGTGCTCCTGACGATGTTTTCGACTCGACTCACTTTAGCGCGTCAGGTACTGGAAGAGGTAAAGAATTTCTTTAAAGGACGCGTCTTCAATTCGGTGATTCCCAGAAGTGTCCGCTTAGCCGAGGCACCCAGTTTTGGTAAAACGATTTTCCAGTATGACATAACCTCAGCCGGGGCTCAAGCCTATTTAGCCTTAGCCAGCGAGATTCTTAGTTCGGTTGAGCCACCGGCACTGATTAGTTCGGATATCAAAGAAGGGAGTGCATTATGACCCGCAAGGCTTTAGGCAAGGGTCTCTATGCTTTGCTTTCCGAAGAGACCAAGACCGCCTTTGAGGTCGACCGAAAAGATTTAAAATTTTTAAGGATTGAAGAGGTTAGACCCAATCCATTTCAACCCCGAACTGACCCAAATGAAAATCTTGCCGAACTGGTTGCTTCCATTAAAGAGAATGGTGTACTTCAACCGATTGTGGTCCGCCCTAAAGGCGATGGTTATGAACTGGTAGTTGGGGAACGCCGATTACGGGCAGCCAAAGAAGCTGGCTTAGAAACGATTCCAGCGATTATTAAAGACATCTCCGAACGGGCGATGCTCGAGTTGGCTTTAGTCGAAAATCTGCAACGGACCGATTTGAATCCGATTGATGAGGCATTGGCGTATAAACGATTGGTTGACGAATTCAATCTTACTCATGACGGAATTGCCGAAAGGGTTGGTAAGGACCGTTCGACCGTGACCAATGCTTTACGCCTCTTGACCTTACCGCCAAAAGTACGCGATTACCTCGCTCAACGGAAAATCAGTGCTTCGCATGCCCGCGCACTTTTGGCAATCACCAATCGCAAAGAACAAGAAGCAATTTGTGAGCGAATTGTTCAGGAAGGACTTTCGGTCCGGGCAGTTGAGAAACTCTGCTCGCCCAAAACCCGACGAGCGACAACCACCATAGAACGAGATGTTCACATCGAAGCCTTAGAGGATATGCTGCAACAATATTTAGGAAGTCGGGTTGATATCGAAAAACGCGGCGGACGCGGTCAAATTAAGATTCAATTTTATTCCGAGGAGGATTTGGACCGAATCATTAAGATTATAACTAAAACAACTTAAATTGATGCGCAAAGAGTTTACAATTGTTATTATACCCAATTATCAAAATAAGAGTTATAGTAAGACCATCTCGCTTGCGACCCTAAGACTATTATTGATTCTGCTTATACTTTTTATCCTCGGATTGGGAACGACGGTTTTCTTTTTAACCCGATACTCTTATCAAATGTTGAGAATGAGTTATTTGATTCGCCGCAATGCCCAACTGGAGGCAGAATATGCTAAACTGGAAGTAGTAAAAAACCGATTAGCCCAATTAGAAGCCGAAAGTGAAAAGATAAAGAATATGTTAGGGGTTGAGAAATCACCACCGAAAATTGATTTTTTAAGTCTAACCGGAAATGAAGTTTCAGCACCAATTGAAACCGATAAGTCAGCATTAGCCCAGCTACCACCGGAATTAACCAAGCAATTGGCGGAGGAAAAAGTTCAGTATATCCCAGCCCAGCCACCATTGGTCAATTATTTAATCTCGCGTGAGTTCGACTCAAAACACCAAGGGGTTGATTTGGTTGCTCCCTTAGGCACGCCAATTGCTGCCACTGCTGATGGTGTGATAAAAACGGTTGGGGAAGATAGTATTTATGGTAAATATATCGTAATTGAGCATGGTAGCGATTATACCAGTTTTTATGGCCATCTGCGCCGTGCGATTCGACATCAAGGTGAAAAAGTTAAAAAAGGTGATTTTATTGGATATTTGGGCGCAACTGGTCAAGTTACCGCGCCTCATCTTCATTTCGAAATCAGTTATAAAGGAAAAAGAGTTGACCCGGCAAGTTTGCTCCGCTTGCGCTAACCTTACAACTATTCGTTATTATGTTTTATACTGATGTCGAAAAAAGATAATAAGTCGTCTCTTGTCAATTTCATTTATTTTTTCCTAATTATCTTCGTTGGTTTAATTCTTCGCACAATCTATATCATTTTGGCTCGTTTCTATGACCCGTTGTTTTATGCACCGCAGATGGATGGACTTTATCATCACCAATGGGCAATTGCTATTGCTAACGGTATTGAGTTTATTTCCGATGCTTACTTTCGAGCACCGCTCTATCCGTTTTTTCTTGGGTTAATCTATAAGATTTTTGGGATTAACCTTTTTGTTGTCCGCATCATTCAAGCCCTAATTGGCAGTTTGAGTTGTGGACTAATTTATTTAATCGCCCGGCGCCTATTCACCGAATCGGTTGCCCAAATTGCTGGATTGGTCTTGGCATTTTATCCATTGGCAATTTATTTTGACGGCGAATTGCTTATTGCTAATTTGTTGATTTTTCTATTGCTTTTAGGGATTTTCTTTCTTTTGCGAAGTTACGCTACCGACCGTTACTGGTTTCTGCCCGGTCTCTTTTTGGGTTTAGCGGCAATCGCGCGACCCAATGTTTTGGTCTATATCGGGGTAATTGTCGGTTGGTTACTATTGGGTTTTCCGTCCCAGCGTTGGCGACGGTTAGTGCAATTTTTGTTACCGGTGTTTATTATTATCGCACCGGTTACAATTAGAAATTACGTGAAAAGTAAAAGTGTGGTTTTAATTGCCTGGCAGGGCGGAACTAACTTCTATATTGGTAATAATCCATACTCCGATGGTGTTACCGCAATTTTACCCCAAACCCGTGGTAGTTGGTGGGGCGGCTATTACGATGCGAAGCGATTGGCCGAACAAGAAGTAGGAAGACCGCTAAAAGGCAAAGATATTGATTCTTATTGGTTAAAACAGGGGCTTAAATTCTGGCAGACCCAACCGCTTTCTGCATTAAAATTACTATTGCGAAAGATTTATCTTTGGCTTTCCGGTTACGAAGTCTCCAATAATCGGGATATCTATTTCTTTAAGAATTACACCTTCTTAAAATTCCTTATCTTCAAGACCGGATTTTTGTCTTTTCCGTTTGGTCTATTATTCCCATTATCTTTGGTCGGTATTTATCTCTCAAAGCATAATTGGCGACGCCTTTTACCAGTTTATTTGTTCCTAATTAGTTATAGCCTTTCTTTTGTCATCTTCTTTGTAACCGCTCGGTATCGGCTACCCTTCGTGGTGCTTTTGATTCCATTTGCCGGATACGGACTCGTTAATTTTATTAAGACATCAAGAAGAGAAAGGGTTATTGGTATTATCATCTTTATCGTTGCCTTTGGTTTGTTTAATTTTGATTTGGCTCGAATTCCCCCGACCGATAAGGCGCAAAACCATTTCTTAGCTGCCCTTGGCTTTCACGAAACCGGGCAAATTGGTAAAACTGTTAAGGAATTGGAGCAAGCATTGGCGGTTGACTCCGCGGTTAATATTTTAGCTTTAGCCACTACAGTTCAAATGGAGTTAGGCCAAACCTTTTGGGCAAAAAAGCTCGCCCAAGCCGCAGTTAGACTTTGGCCAAATATTGCTGATGCCTATGGCTTGGCTGGCAATGTCTATGCGGCTCTAAATCAATTTGATTCGGCTAAGGTCTATTTTGAGCAAGCGGTTAAACTTGACCCTTACTCGGTTCAAGCGCTTAACAATCTGGGCAATTTAGCACTGACGCAAAACGATTTACCTCTCGCGCGTCGTTATTACGAGCAAGCCTTAGCCATTGACCCCAATTTCACCCTGGCTTTGTTTCATTTGGGATTGGTCAATTATTATGAAGGCAAAAAATTAGAAGCCCATCGCCTTTGGGAAAAAGTTTTACAACTTGACCCAAAAAATTATAAGGCACGGGAAGTCCTTTTCCGACTCCAGTGAAATTGAATTTAATTCCAAGAGATTCGCCAATTTTTCCACTTGTTAATTTAAACTTGTTTTAACCCATTGATTTTACGGAAGATGAACCTATAAACCCGTGGCGAAGAGGCTAGCCTGGGGCTAGCCCCTAGCTACCCCCGATGCCGTATAGGGAACCGTATGAGAAGTAGGGGAAAGGGAGGTCTTAAAGTTAGGCTTAATGGTTGGTTTCGAACCTACCGCGACTGCTAACTTTTAATTTGGTTTATAGACTGGTTAATAAGTTAGTTAGTAAACAGGTTGGAGGTTTAATTAGTAAGTGGGCTAAAGACTAGTAACTTATTCCGCAGAGTCGGTTCACCTCATTGCACTGGGATAAGTCTTTGCCTGAATCGGTTTACGTTCCCAGGCTAATTCGGCTGAAATGATTTAATTCAAGTTCTTTTAATTGAAGATTGACAATCTTAAAACTTGGCTTATCATCAAACCATAAAAGGAGGATTGAATGTTAAACCAGAGAAATAACTTACTAATCATCTTTCTTTTGTTTTGTGCCTTAGTGTTTTTGACCTGTGCGCCGGGTAATGCCCGTTGGAATCAAAAAATCAATCCTGGCCATAAGGCAGGCTTTTGGGCAGGTATTTGGCACGGTATGATTATTATAATTACTTTCATAATCAGTCTGTTCAATAAGAGAGTTGGCATTTATGAGATAAATAATACCGGCTGGCCATATAATTTAGGTTTTCTGCTTGGACTTTGCTTTTCGTTTTTAGCCCCTTGGCGAGCATTTCGACGCAAGGGCTAATTCCCGAAATGATTGGGTTACGGTTGTTTTTGCTACCGTAAAATATGTAGCCAGTCGTGCAAAAGGAAATAGACCCGACCGATTAGAAGTGAAATCCGTGCCATTACTGTATAACCAAATGAGGCACCAAAAGCAACCATAATAAAAATAATCCCAACTCGCGAGCCAACTTTTAGAAAACCTTTATGCTCACGCGAAAAGTAGAAATAGAATATAGTGGTAATGAAGCCAATGACGATGATAATATTATTGATGGTAGTCAAAGGCAAAAGTGTGGCTTGGATTTGTGGTAGAATAAAACCTTGAATACTGGCAGTGATTCCTAAACCAGCGCCGATTCCGACTGTGAAAGAAATCGGGATACGGGAAATCCAACCGTATTTGGGAATCCAACGGGAGAGCATTATAATCCCTAAGATTGCCGGAATAACTAAAACCCATTTTTCAACTCCGGTGGCTTGAATAAACCGGTCAATCAGCATCGGCTTGACATCGAACGACCAAGTGTAAATTACCCAGAAACCGGCTGAGACACCAACATAAAGGTGCTCGGCTAATTTATAAAGTGGATTGTCCCGATAGAGAAAAGATAATATCGCAATCGTTAAGGTTGCCGCAATCCAAGTTCCAATGATATTGCCAATCATTTCTTTTTTCTGGTTAGCAAATAACCGATATTGCCAATGATGATAAAGAGTAGGATAAGTCCGTGGACGACCGATTGAGCAGGCATACCTAAGATGGCACTACCAGCCTGTTTCACCAAAGTTTCGTATTCCGCCGCACCTTGTAAGCCAGCAATGATACCTTCAATCTGCTTGGCTTGAAGATAAGGAAAATAATCCGGTGCAACTACCCCAGTCGCACCGAAAAACATTTTCTGATTGAAACGAGCACCAGCGTATTGTACCCAAGCATCACCGGTAGCACCAGCTTCTAAACCAAAAAGGATGTCAATATCATTATAATTATGAACTGAACGCATAAAGGGAAAACTATCAATCGGTATGCCTTTGTAATCAACGGCAAAGAAGTCTCTAATCTCGCGGCCGAGGCCAACCATCTGAGCAACATAGCCGGGACGATAACCAAGATTGACATAATCTTCGCCATAAACTTTTTTATACTCTCGGGCGACCTGGTTTAAGGCAATCTCACCTAACGGTAGCCCCAATGCCCAATGCCCCAAAAGAATCACCTTCAGGTCTTTGGCAAAGCAATGTCTTAAGACCGCTACAAGCATCGGTTGTAGCTCAGGTTCGGAGGCAGCATCGTAATCAATCGAAATCATCACTACTGAGTTTTGTGGCAACCGGTCAATTGCATTAAAGCACATCATTACTGGTTCCGAAACCCGAATCGGTAGAATCATTTTGAATAGTAAAGGAATTGCTACTGCCAGCAGAACAAGACCATAGATGATCCGGCGGTCAATGGTGCCAATTTTGGTCAGCCAACTCATGATGAGGAGATATAAGTTCTTTCGATACCAAGAATGATACGGATTGACATTGCAATTGCTCCTAAATAGGTGCCGATGAAGATACCGCGTTTTGCTGCTGTCTGCGGAATGTCCATAATCCAATCATTGATTCGGGCAAAGAGTTCAAACTTACCCAATGCCACGCCATTGATACCCGGAATTAGACCGATAAGGGTAGCTAACTGACGCCAGAGCCAACCGCCTAAGGGGACGCGTCCTAACATCACCAGACCCGCTGCAATCAAAAGTAGTGTCGCTTCGAAAGTTCTGGCACGAAAGGCTCGATAAGCCGCTGAGGCGATAAAGAATGCTAATAGGGCAAACATTGTAGCCTGCAATGGGATAATGATATAAGTATAAAGATACATAAATGGACAACCTAAGGCAAAGGGACTTCTAAATTTTGCCCAAGAATAAAATCCCAGAATTAAAGTTATCACTAACCCCAAAATTAAAATTATACTGTAAAACCAACCTTCTTTACGGTCTCGAACCTTTAATAAGTGGTACCGAACCAAACTGTCTAAACCTAATAGATAAGTGAAGCCAGCAACAATCGTATACCAGATTAAAAACCTTTGCTCTAAACTGCCAAAAGGTTCGTGCGGAATGAAGAAGGTAACAACTAAAAGTACGCCGGTTAGAAAAGTGATGACTAAAGGGACTTGGCGTTTCATTTGCCAAAAATCATTCGCATCTGACCGAATAAGTCAGTAATATAATCAAAGAGTTTACCAAAACCTGGTACTTTAAGACCGGCCAGCGTCCCAATTATTACGGCAATGACAATAATTCCAATCGTCACCAGTTTGGCAAAGTCTTCGCCTTTTAGACTACCAAGCATCTGAGGGTCGGGCTTTAAATAACAGGAGGCGGCATACATCTCTTCAC
Organism: Caldifarciminota bacterium; assembly: GCA_039801565.1. Lineage (GTDB taxonomy): Bacteria > Hydrothermota > Tepidihabitantia > Tepidihabitantales > JAOUPE01 > JBDRUX01. Next base: position 9,335 of record JBDRUX010000003.1, on the reverse strand, counting down.
CAATCAGTGTATAGTCACAAGCGGCGATGAAGAATGGTAGTTGAGTTATTGCAGTAGTGCCGGCGATTTGGATCGCTCCAGTGGTGTGACCAGTTTCGGCTAAGATTAAAGATTCGGCAAAGAAATAACCCTGCCAGAATACCGCTCCGGGCCTTTCGCGCATCATTATCCCATCAACCCCAGCCGCATAACCAAACTGGTCAGTAGTTAGATAAGGGATATTAGATTCGTTGTATAAATCGGGTCGGCCGGCTTCAATATAGGCTTGTTTCACCGTCTCTTGGGCAGCGGTCATCACAATTGGGTCATAATTGGGCACAAGTAATTTCGTCTGATATTCCGCAGATTTTTTCGCAATCTTACCCAATATGGCAAGTGCGGCAATGGTGACAATATCGGTTATCGCCCCTAAGCCGAAGCTGAAAAGAATTGGTCGGCCCATTTCGGTTGCTCTACCCACCGCATCGTCAATGGCATCTAAGCCGGCAATCTTACGGATAAATAATTTCTCCCCTTTTTTTGCCCGCTCAATATACCAGATTATGAGAAACCCGAATAATATTGCCAAAATTAAAATATTGGTCCGAGCGGTATTGAACCACTGGGCTTTGGAACTGACTGGACCGACAATTTTAGAATCGGCAAAGCCTGCCGGTGCTACTGCTCGAACAAAATAGTAGTAAAGCTTACCATCTTGAGTAGTATTATCCTCATAACTGGTTTTGCCACATAGGGCGAAACCGATATTTTCAAATCCGCTATCCGGTCGCAACGAACGATAAATCTCATAGCCTTTTAATACCAAAACATCACCACTATCGGTTGGCGAAAGTTCCCATTCGATTGTAACACTTTTCCCCGCATCGTTGGGAGTATCATAAACTTTAATATTTTCGGGTGGTGCTGGATTTTGGGCAAAAACCGCGGCGATTAGGGAAATAATGATTAACCCAGTTGTCGTAAAAAACCGAGAAGGAAGCGTTTTGGCATTTAATCGCATTTAGAATTCCGTCTTGCCCGAAAAATTGAATGACTCAATTCTTAAGGCTGGCGCTAAAGTACCGGTCGGAAACCTTCCTTCATAACCAGCGCCGCCGCCAACCAAAGTAAGGTCTTGCGAAATCTCCAAAACCCGATTTAAAGCCCTCAAGATATTCTCGGTGAACCGAAGGTTCTTAATCGCCTTGGTTATTTTACCATTTTCCACTAAGAAGGTGCCATCTCGGGTCATTCCAGTAAAAATCGTCTTTTTCGGTTCCACTACATTGGTGTAGTGAAATCTGGTTACCAAGATTGCCTTCTTCGCATTACTAATCATCTTTTCTAAGGCGGAGTTGCCCGGCATTAACATTAAATTAAGTGGTATTGGTCCAAGGGTATTAGGTGCTGGTAACGCATGACCGGTTGATTCTTTATTCTCTTTGTTGGCACAAAGGCTATCGTAGACTAAACCTTTAGCAATTCCATTTTCAATTAAAATGACTTTCTGTTTTGGCACCCCTTCAAAATCGAAGGGAAAGGCAAAACCTTGTTCGTTATAGGCATCATCAATGATAGTGATATTATCGCCGACTATCTTTTTCTCGAGATTGTCACACATAAAAGAACGTCCTTCTTGATAGGTTTTTGCCCCAAAACCAGTCCAGCCTAAAACTTCGAGCAATTCAGTACTGGCTAAAGGTTCTAAAATCACTTCGTATTCGCCTGGTTCAATTGCGATTGGATTTTGCCCAGCTGTTGCCTTTTTGATTGCACTTTCAGCAACTTTTTCGGGTTTAAGTTTAGTTACATCCCGCGCGCCAGCTTGGGCATAGCCTGAGGAATTTTCACCCAGTGCCACCACATTACAAAAGACATCCGAACCACAGGCATAAGCACGAATCCCTAAAGAATTGCCAATCCCATATTCAGTAGCACCATTAGTGAATGAACCAAAAGCCCGTAGGTTAGCACTTTTAACCGTTTCAATAATTCTTTTTACTGCATCGGCTCGGTCTTTTGGCGATAGGTTATGAGTTTTTTTATGGTAAATGTCAATTCGGCGATAACCGTTTGGAGAGGGTTTAGGTAATGAAATAAAATCAGGATTTTCCGGCTGAAAATTAGCGATTGCTAAGGCTTGATTTAAAGTTTGAATTATCGCCTCCGGGCTGAAGTTATTGGTCTTGGCACTGCCAATCCGTTTACCGACGGCAACCCGAATTGATATTGAGCCATTTCGTTCGGCAACATTTTGGTGGATTGCCGAGTTAGCAAAACGGGTAAGATAAGACTCAAAATAGTTGATAACAATTTCGGTCTGGTCGGCTCGGGAATGATTTAAGCCAAAATCAATCAATTCATTTAACTTCGCTTGACCTAACAAAAAATCTCCCAATTAAGAGTTAAAGGTTAATAAAAAAAATCCAATTGTCAAGCCGTGAGCAAAAAATGGCCTTCGGGCGTCGATTGCTAAAGTTGGAGTCATTTAGTCCTTTGAGCCGACTTCAGTGGTCTCAGTGGCTAAAAGTTGGGTCTTTAAGTCAATCAAATCCTTTTTGAGAATGAGCAAAATATTTTTTTCTTTTGGGCGTTTATTACTCTTAGTTGTTGGTAATCTTCTTAATTTATCCAATTTCCTTTTAGCCCCTTCAATTGTGTAAAGTTCCCGATATAAAAGATGGCGGATCAAAGCAAATTTCTCAATGTCTTTCTCCGTATAGATTCGTCGGCCCGCGGAATTTTTGTCAGGATTGAAGCCCAACTTCTTTTCCCAATGCTTTAAAATATAGGGTTTGACCCCGATTATCCGACAGGTTTGCTTCAAAGAATAAAATTTCTGTTGCTTCATCTTGGTCAAATTATATTAAAATGAATTGAAAAAGACAATAGTCAATTTACAAGAGTCGAGCAATTATTCACCGCCAAAGTTCGGCTTTCAGTTGCCTTTTGAGTAATCTTTGTAGACTCACCCTGGGGTCGGAATTTTCAAAAAGAATTCGATTCACCTCTTCGGTCAACGGCATTTCGATACGAAACTTGTTGGCTAATCCAATTCCGGCTTTTGCTGTCGCCACTCCTTCCGCAGTCCCGGGTAAACTCTCTAATATTGATTTGAGGCTTTTGCTTTTTGCTAATTCCTTTCCTACCTGCCAATTCCGGGAATACGGAGAAAAAGCGGTAACAATCAAATCGCCCATTCCGGAAAGACCAGCAAAAGTTAATGGATTGGCATTAAGGGCAATTCCTAACCGAGTAATCTCGGCTAAACCGCGGGTTAAAAGGGCTGCTTTAGCATTGATACCCAAATTCAGACCATCACAAATTCCCGCAGCAATCGCAATTACATTCTTCAATGCCCCACCCAACTCAACACCAACCACATCGGAATGGGAATAGACCCTTAAGTTTTCAAAAGAAAAGACCTCTTGCACCAAGGTGCAAGCCTTGGCATCATCGGAAGCAGCAACTAAAGAAGTTGGCGAACCAGCAACCACATCGTAAGGAATACCCGGACCAGCCAAAACCACCAATTTTGCTGAGTCGAATTTTTCCCGAATCACTTCTGACATCCGTTTCAAGGTGTTCTGGTCAATTCCCTTGACGACGCTAACCAAAATCGTCTCGTCACTTGGTTTTGCTTCATAAACTGTCGTCACGACTGAACGCAAAGTTTGGGCTGGCACGGCAAAGACTAAGATTTCAGCATCAGTTAAAACTTCAGTCAGGTTATTGGTGATAACAATTGTTTCTGGAATTGTAGCCGTTGCCGGTAACTCGGGAATTTTTCGTTGCTCGTTTAAGGCATCGGCACGCCCTGGGTCGTATTCCCACATTTTTACACTAACCCCTTTCCGGTTAAGGATTAGCGCCAATGCGATACCCCAGCGTCCGGCACCAATAAAGCCAATACTCATAAGTTAAAAATTGGGAAAGATTGGTTGCCTATGATGTGTTATTTTCGCTGAAATCGCTATCCCCAGTCCATAGTGCCCTTGACGATTGATTTTTCCGTAGACGAAATTTCGGTTCTTCCTTTTTCAATAGTCGGCGGATATTAGACCGATGAGTGATAATTAAGAGAAGGCCATTGAATAAAGTGAAGAAAAAGATAATTCGGTTATTGCTTAAAATCATAGTCAAAATTGGTAGAGTTACTGCAAAAGTGATTGAGGCCAAAGAGACATAAGAAAATATTAGAAGAATTATAGCAAAAAAGATGACACTTAAACCGAAGCTGATTGGTGTGAGTGCTAAAGCAATACCGAAAGTGGTAGCGACCCCTTTGCCGCCACGAAATTTCAAAAATGGAGTGAAGATATGACCAAGTAAGGCGCCAGCACCGGTAAAGATTGCCATCAGTCCTAACCGGTTAGCAAATAGTGTGGGAAGAAATCCTTTGGCGAAATCTAAGATAAAGACCGGCAACGCCGTCTTAAAACCTAATACCCGATAAACATTGGTGAAACCGATATTGCCACTTCCATAGCTTCTTATATCAATTCCTTGCTTTTTGCTTATAATATAACCAAACGGTATTGCACCAAAAATAAAACCGAAGAGGAATGCCACGAAATGACCAGCCAATTCGTCAGCAGTTGGCGGTATGGAGATAAAGAGATACATTTTAGATAAGGATAATGGTTTTATTTGATTAAGGTAATCTTCCTTAATTGTTGGTAGCCACCCGAGCCCGATTCGGGTGAAGGGCCGATTCGACTGGCTTGCAATTGGCAGAAGTAAATACCCGGAGCCAATTCTTTACCCCGGTCATCCCTACCATCCCAGATAAGAGTTATTGGTTGTTGGTTTTTGGTTGTTAGAGAAAATGACTTTACTAATTCACCTGCTGAGTTGTAAATCTTTAAGACGCTAAATCCCTTTGGATTTCCATTGAAGCGGATTGTCGTTTTAGCAGTGAATGGATTGGGATAGCAGATTAAATTCGAAATTCGAAATTCGAAATTCGAAATTCGAGACTTTGGTTCAAAAAGACCGGTTGGGTCGGTTATAATCCAATTCCTTCCACCATCTTGGGTATAAAGAACAATGTCATTACCGGCAATCAGTCCGCGCAAAGAGTCAGCAAAGTCAACATCGAATAATGTCGTATCTACGCCGCTGGTCTGAAGAGTCCAAGTATTGCCGCCGTTGGAAGAGTAGATTATCGTGCCATTTCTGCCAACTGCCCAGAGTTTATTGCCATCAATCAGTTCTAAGGCGCGAAGGTATTTGGCTTGAGCGGGAATTGATTGCGCCTGCCAGGTCTGACCGCCATCAGTGGTGTGTAAAACACACGCTTCCATCGTTGAATCATTACCGCCAACAACCCAACCTTCCAATTCATCTTTGAATTTGACTCCAAAGAAATCATAATAGGTATCACGGCGTTGTAAGACCCAACTATCGCCACCGTCTTCCGAGTGGACAATATAACCCTGACCTTGTTTGAAGATAACATTTCCGGCCGTATCTAATTCCGGATAACGACCAGCGACCATCCAACCTTTTAGCTCGTTAACAAACGAAACATCGTAAAAATCAACCGTATCCGCTGGAAGGTAATTGTGCAAGTCTATTTGAACCCAAGAAGTTCCACTATCAGTAGTAAGTAAAACTATTGCTTCGCCACAAGCCGCCCAACCGAAAGTGTAATCTAAAAAAAAGATGCGGGTTGCGAATTTTGCTCCTCCCAGATTTTGCCATCGCCAACTTGCTCCCCCGTCATCGGTATGCCAAATCATTGCCAGCCGATTTGCCGTCCAACCTCTAAGAGAATCTAAAAAGAAGATATCAAAGAAATCTCGTGTCGTTGGGATATTCTGTTGCTCCCAATGGACTCCGCCATCCCAAGTGTGATAACATAAAGTTGACTCAATTGTCACAACCCAACCGTGATTGCTGTTTGGTGCCAAGGCACAACCATGATAATTATTACCAAAAGTAAATGAAATTAGGCTCAAGACCAGCACCGACAGCGCAATTATTTCCTTAATCTCTAATCTCTCCATTGTGCTCCTTTCAATTTAATTTAATAATCTTTAAAATCGGTCTATGACCTTTTTCTCTCTCGCCTAAGACAAAATATAGCCCTGGGCCGACTTTTCTATTAAATTGGTCGGTTCCATCCCAGACCAATTCGCCCAGCGCAGACCGCTTGCCGCTGACCGCTAAAGTCTTTACTAATTCACCCGCTAAGTTGTAAATCTTTAAGACGCTAAATCCCTTTGGACTTCCATTGAAGCGGATTGTTGTTTTAGCGGTGAATGGATTGGGATAGCAGATTAAATTCGAAATTCGAAATTCGAAATTCGAAATTCGAAACTTAGGTTCAAAAAGCCCAATAAATGTATCTGGTGGGTCGGTGGTGAATTTTATAGCACGGCCGTTTATAAGTGGTGCACAAGCCGGTGGGTAGCGATTGGCATAAGTGTACTCAATGCCAATATTTTGTTCATAATTTTCTATGCCGCAGGTTGCGAAGTTGTGGGCGTTGGGGGGAAAACCAGTTGCCGAGTCGTCATTCATAATCGTGTGGTACTGGAAAATAATTTCACCATCACCAGTCCGGGTTGGATAATAGACCGGGTCAAAGAGAATTGCTTGAAAGGTTAACAGCTCAGCGATAATTGGTGTCAAAAAACCATGAATATGATGGACCCGACTCCATTCCACAATGAACCGATGATTGGCTTGGTCATAATAATGATAAATCCCGCTGGCATTTAAGGTGTCCGGTCTTAAATCATCCCAGAATGGTGCAATAAGGGCGGGTGGTCCCATCGTTGATGGAATATGCCAGTTATACGGGTCGCAAAGCCAAGCCGAGTCCATCGCAATATAACCATTAGAGCCGATGGAAACTCGATTGTAATCGCGTCCGTAATAACGAAAAGTGAAAGGTAACGGTCGCACTTTAATATCATCATTGCCCAATGGAATCCTTGTCCCACTGCCGCCAAAGTTGGGGTCAATCTCAACCCAAGAATATTCCGGATGCTCAGGATAATTCAAATCGGTATTGTCATAAGCAAAATAGCCATAACCATCAGGTCCGAATGGTACATTGGCAGTCACCTGTCCGATAGGAATAGTGAGATTGACCACTGTTTGAAAGCCATTTCCAGTAACAAATAGTTGTAAGGCAACATTCCGACCAATAGCACAAGAAGGTTGGGCAAAGATTTGGAAATGGTCACCGCTATTTACTGCTGAGTCATTGGGGTTGATGGTGCCAAAATTGCCAATTGAGTCAAGAATCGTCACCGCAGTGGTTAAGGTTCGGAGTATCGTTTGAGTATTCTGGATTGTTAAATTGCCTTGATTGCGTAACCAAACGATTAAATCAGCAGTTTCATTTGGGTCTAAATAACCGTTGCCACCGTCAATGATTTGATGCCGGGTGGCGATTAATTCTGGTGCTGGTACAATGACATCGACTCCAGAATGCCAGATGCTGTCGCCGGATTGGATGATTAATTCAAAATTGACCGGATGATTATTCGGACAGTTTTCTGCTACATAAAATTGGAATGGGCTGGAAGAGGCAGTCGTTTGGGGAGCGATGTCGCCATAGTTCTTTATGGAATCGGTAATATAGATATAAGGGTCAGAAGTTCGCAGGTGCGCTGAAGTGTTATAAGCGGTCTGGGTTGTGCCATAATTTTTTAGAATAACCGATAGTGAAGCGACTGAACCAGGTTGGAGATTGTTTGCACTATGGTCGTAATAACCAACATAAAGTCCAGTTGGATTTACCATAATCGAAGCAAGATAGGGTATTCGATTATTAGCAGTAACGGTTAAAAACATTGTATCCGAGGTGGTTGGTCTTATGGCTAAACCGACCCAGCCGGAGGCATCGGTGTAGCCGGTGATTTTCACTTCCTGGGGTTTCCATAACGAGACTAAAGCACCTGATAGTGGAGTGCCATTGTAATCAATTACTCTTATTCGAAGATAATTGCCGCCAATTGGAATTGTGGTTGGATGTTCAACCGTAATTGGCTTTGGGACCGCGGTCCAGATTGCTAAACTAGGGTCGCCTAAGAGATTGTAAGTTTCGAGATGAGCTCTTAGCATAACCGAGTCGCAAGGCAATGGAAAATTTTTCATCAGTTCTAATTTTCCCCGATACATTGCCGAGGCGCAATTGGTTATTCCTTCTTCGAATATTCCCCAGTAAATTCCATAATCAAGGCAATTATTAAATCGGGTTGAAGTGCTCATCCAGGAGGCTCCGAAAAAAGCAACCCCACCTTTTGGAGAAGTTGGCGTCCCAGCCCGAAGCCATACTTCACCAAAACAGGGATTGGCATTGATATTACCCGTCCCACAGTAGATACTGGTAATCACTGGTAATTTCCAACCGTTGGCAAGACTGTAGACATTGCTACTTAAAAAAGTCGGATATTGCCAACCATCACTGTTCCCCCAACCACGGCCGTTAATAATTCCAACCCCAGCATTAACCAAGACCCGAATCGTCTCCGGGGCGTTAGGGTTGTGATAAGGGGGGTCGTGAAATACGGTGTCAGCCCTTAAGAAACCATTGGCTAAAAACTTTTCTTTGACCTCTCGTTTCGTCTCCAGTGCCGTGACTACTCTCCCACCACCTTCTTGATAGGTTGTTGCTACCAGCAGTGCCTTCCGATACCATAAGGTGTCACCAAGATAAGGTGTCTTTTCATAACCAAGGGTCTTTGCCACAATCACATCTAATTCACTTGGATTGTCCGCTGACATCCGACCGACCAGTAAATCTGCTAAATTGTCATTTCCATCAACTAAGGAATAATAATAATCAGTTGCGAAACCTAAACGCGGACTGGGGAAGGTCTGAATCTTATCCTTGGAACCAATTAATAAGACATATTCCGGTGGGATTTGCCAAGTAGCATAAGCATTAGCAATATAATTCTTAATTAAATCCCGATTATTGCCACCAATCTGGGAGAGTTTCGTTACCGTAACATACCAGCCTTTCTGTTCTTTCCAACGGGCAAGGGGTAGAATATTATTATAAAACTCATCCGGGACAATGATTAAATACCCCTGCGGTGTTATCAAACCCGATGACTCATAGTTTAGCACGGTGTTACGATAAATTAAATCAAAGGCGGGTGAGACCCTCTCGAGATTAACTTGAGGGAGCCCAGAAATTCGCAATTCGATATTTCGATAAAAAATAATTTCATCACGCTCATTATCGTATTTGAGCGGTTTTACAACCAGCGGTGCAACCTTTAGGTCACGCAGGCGCTGTTCACTACCAACCCAGACCATTGAATTGTCATAACCGTCACTCAGCTTCTCTTTTAAATTGGGAAAATTGCCGGCCGGGATAATACTGGAAT
>JBDRUX010000002.1:0-65046 GCA_039801565.1 Caldifarciminota bacterium | reverse complement strand
ATTAGATTCCTCTTTTATTAAGTTAGAAATCTCTCTACGGGTTTTTCTGCCATTATAGACCGAAAATACACCGACAATAAGGGCAAAAATTGTTGCTCCTGATGCAATCAATGTAAAAAGTTGTAAAAAAGTCATTTTTCCCTCCAATTTATCAAGCCGAGTTTAAGTAAAAATCAATAATCTGTCAATAATAATTGTAAACTGATTGTTAACTCCATCAGTTGCGTTTGAACCAATGATAGTGACCAACAGTTGCATCTTTACCTCCTTTGATTCGCAATCAGCGAATCGGTTGTTAGTTTTTGGTTTTTGGTTGTTGGTCCGCCAAAGGCGGATTGATTATTAGTTTTCATCTCAACACCATTTATATTTTAACCGGGATTGTTATAAGACACCATTTTACTTCGATACCGGTTCTAAATCAAGCAGGATTTTTATCTCAACCCCGGCGATGTCATCCAACGAAAGGCACGAATTCGCTTCTAAGATTTCGATGTCAAGCAAAGCACTGTTTTCACTGATGTCTAAGATGATACCCTCTTCAATCTCTTTGTTTTTAACAAACTTGCCGGCTTGTAACTCGATGTATAAAGCATCAGCCTTACGGTCATAGTTATTTGCATAAATGCCTCGTTTAATCTTAAATAAAAGAACTGTGTTGTCAAGCCCATTCTTTCGATAATGCGAAAAGCTACTTTGACTTTAGCAAATATAGAACGGCACGATAACTTAAAACTTATTATCTTACCTTCTTTCTTTAAAAAGGCTCTTAATCAGTTTGATAGTAGAAAAAGCAGTGCCCAAACATATTTTCTTAACGCTCAGTGTTCTTAACCGCTAATCTTAATTCTTTCTTTTCGTAAGTCCTCAAACCGAGCTCCCCAATAGCACTCTTAAGCTTGAAAGCAGACGTCTACTTGGAATTTTTCAAAGAGCAGTACACTAAATTGTTTTAATGCTGCTACCGTTATTGCAATCAGAAATTCTTGACTATCGGGCAAATCTGGCTTATGCTTAATAAGCTGCTACTTATTGGGGGATCGTCTAACGGCAGGACGGCAGACTCTGGATCTGTCTATCGGGGTTCGAATCCCTGTCCCCCAGTTTAATTTGCACCATAAAATATTAAAAAACCGCAGCAGGAGATATCTTAAATTCAACTGGAACTTTTGAAGTTTTTATGGTATAATAAATAATGGCACTATTTCGGGGTCCGATTTATCTTACCGATTCAGTGGTCCAAGAGATTTGCCAGCGAGCAAAACTGGGCTATGAGAAGAAGATGAAAGCCGAGACCTTTGGTTTTCTTTTTGGTACGATTGATAAGAATAAAAGGTTAGTTGTTAAAAAAGCAGTCTACTACCGGGGTGGCAAAAAGAGTCGCTCCGGAGTGATTTTTAAACATTGGAGTCAGGTCTGGCATGCCTTGAATCGAAGGACCGAACTGGCAAATCGTTATCGCCTCCGTTTCTTAGGCAACTTTCATTCCCATGTTGAAATTGCCGGTGACGTCTTTCGCGGTCTTTCTCAAGATGACAAGGATTCCTTTCTTTACGACCCAAGTGCTATTATTGAGGTAGTAGTTAGTGTTTGGGCAAGCGAACGCAATCAAGTTCTGCCAATTCGGCGGGGACTGGCTGGCTACGACCCCCAAACCGGCTATCAATATCGAATCAAGGCTTATACTAAGAAACGGAATCGAGTTTATCAAGTCACAATTAAATACGAACGACCAAAAGAAGTTATCATCTCAATTTAATTCCAACTTGACCATTAGCAATAATTTTGTATCCTTCTTTTTATGAAATCCTTTAAATATTTTACCCTATTTCTAATTTTCTCAATTTGTTCCGTATTCGCTACAACCCCTTGGTCAGAATCAGAAATTGAACTCTTTGAAAAGAATTTTGAACCCCGTTTTTCCCCTCCGCCCAAGATTTTTGGAAAAGCCATTGACCGTTTTAATTACCTTTACGAGATAAAGCAGACCGCGGATTTTGTTGCTCGGTATCAGGTCTCCGATTCTTCATCACCGGATTTTGGCGGTATTATCGAAGCTGAACATCTACCCAATATCATTGAGACCGATAATACCCAAGAGGCGATTTGGGTCTGGTCAAGGTGGTATGAACTGACTGGTCGGGATGACTACCGGACCAATATCCGTCGAGCTTGGCTTTATGTGCTGCGCTATCCAGCTTATCGCGAAGGACCAGACTATTATTGTGTCTGGAATTGCGGTTTAGCATTCTTCGCCGAAAGGAAATATCGTCAGGTCTATGGCGACTCTTCATTCATTCCTTACACTGATACCTGCTTAGAATATATGTACAGCCATCCATTACCATTAACGAATTCCTTAAATGCCTTTGTCACCGCTTTTGCCGCCGGAATGCTTTATCATTATGCCAAAGAAAGAAATAATCCGATTGCCAAAGATACCGCATTGACTTATGGCAATCGGGTGCGAACTTGGATTGAAGCGGATGCGAGAAATCGTCTTGCCTCGGGCAACTGGGCAATGTCCGGTGGCACAGCAATCTGGGGAGTTGGTAATTCAATCTGGCTCGAAGATACGATAACCGGTAAAAATTGGATTCGAACCTATAAAGATTCCTTGCCTTTCTTTTATCCGGTCGGGCAATGGAATAACTCTTGGAATATCTGGTTGGCAAATGGTTATCGCGCCTGTGCCAATATTACCCATAACGATACCCTCTGGTCAATCCATCATATCTTGACCGATACCTTACTATTGCAAGACCGTGATGATGATGGTGGAATCCCTGCTACCTGGAACGAACCTTCAACCAATGACCAGACCTGGGTCTCAACTTATTTAGTCTTTATGGGGATGGATGTCTTTGTTACACCAACCTATTCCTATGATGCCGGAGTCCTTAGTATTTATGAGCCAAACCGACCAAGAATCCATCTGCCTGGTGATACCTTAAACCTTAAAGCAGTTATAACCAACTTTGGTTCTCAAGGCTTAAATTCAGTTCCGGTCACCACTATATTAAGTTATAATGGTTATGAAGATACGATATTTTCTAATACCGGACCAATACCATTTCTTGCCTCAGAGACAATCAATATCTTATCCGGACAGTTACTTTCACCTGGAATGTTAAATGTGATAAGTTTCACTACCTTGAATGATTCCAATCCAAAAAATGATACCGCAAGACTTTCGATTAAAACTTATCATTGGTGTAATATTACTGGTAATCTTTCGGATTCAACCTCTGGCTTACCGATTCAAGCCAGATTGAAAGCCTATCTTGGCACAGATACAATTCCTTTTGACTCGACCAATTCGGATACAATCGGCAATTTCCAGTTAACCTTAGTTGATACTATATTTAGGATTCTGGTATTGCCTGCTCTCCCCTATCCGAATCGAACCTATTCGGTAATTATCTACGGTGATACCAATCTAATTTTTGCCCTTAATCCTGCCCATCTTTTATTGGTCAATGATGATTCGCTCCATCGCTATGAGCAGTATTACACCACAACTTTTGATAGTCTGAATCTCAGCTATGTTGTCTGGCGACGAGGCTTACAAGGTCCGGTGCCAATTCACACCGTACCAAGATTTCGATTGTCCACGGTTGTCTGGTATACCGGTGATGCAATAAATAATACCTTAGACAGTAATGACCAGGATAGCATCACTGCTTTACTGGCTACTGGTGGTAAGCTCTTTTTGACTGGTCAGAACATCGGACAGGAGTTAGGGGCAACCGCTTTTTATCAAGATGTCTTGCACGCTCGATTTATCCAACCCAATCAGAGCGGTTATTTTGTCTTTGGTAATCGGTTTGACCCCTTCGGTACCAACTTCTCGGGCAGTGCAACTATCGGTGTCGGTGGGGCTAATAATCAGAACTCAAGAGACCAAATCACATCCGATTCCTTTTCCCATATCTTCTTAGTCTATGATACGATTGCCAATCAGGGCGCTGGCATCTATTATGCTGACCCAGTTACCGAGAGTCGTCTTATCTATTTGGGGTTCGGTTTTGAGGCAATCAATCGTCCACCGACCTATCCCCAATTTTTGACTCGGGTTCAATTTATGGAACTCTGTCTTAATTGGTTAACCGGTATTGTTGAAATTACCAATACTAAAACCGAACCAAAAATCCAAGTCTTTCCCCAACCGTTTTCTAAAGCAATTCATTTTAGCATTACTGCTAAGATGACCCAAAATGTTGACTTGGAAATTTATGATTTGAATGGTCGCTGTATCTATCGCATCACATCAAGCGAGCCGGAATTAGTGTGGCGGGGTGTGGATTTAACCAATAGTCCAGTTCCCGCCGGAATTTACTTTTACCATATCTCGTTTCCCAAAAATGAAAAGAGTTTTTGGGGCAAAGTGATATATCTGAAATAATCCTTAACAAATTGTTTTCTTTTCTTCAGCCAAAGATTTAACGAGAACGGAGTGAATAAATAGCCGTTTATTTAAATAGAGTTCGGCGTCAGCTAATGCTTTTAATAAGTATTCGATTTTTGCTAACATTATTGATAAATCAATTTTACCAAATGGGTCAACCAGTTTTTGGCAGATTTCTGTATAATGGGTCTTAATACCAAGTTTAGCAAAAATGGCTTGGCGGTAAATAAAGATTAGTGCATTTATTAACTGGTTAACCGGTAATTCTTTCAGGGTTAGACTGATTTGGGCAAGATTCAATTTAGTTCGCTCAGGCTGTCTAAACCAGTCTTTTATCGCCTCCGGTAGAAATTGTTCTGGGTCTTTCAAATACTCCAAGGCGCGTCGGACACTCCCTTCTGCCACTTCTGCCGCGATTGTTGCCAAACTTTCTGGAATTTTGTACCGGGTTTTGAGGAAATGGGCAATCGTTTGTGCCGGGATACTAAAAAATCGGACGATTTGACAACGAGAACGAATTGTTGCGGGCAGGGCGGAGCTTCGCTCGGTGATTAAAATAAAACTCGTCTGGGCTTGCGGTTCTTCTAAAGTCTTTAAGAAAGAATTGGCTGCTTCGTTAGTCAATCGGTCGGCATCTAAGATTATCACCACACGCCTTTTTCCACCGTAAGGCGGCAATCCCATTTCATATTTCAATTCTCGGATTCGCCCAATCGAAATTGTCCCATTGTTAGGTGTTTCTGGTCGAATCTTGTCGTAGGCATACTCTTTTTGTAATTCCGCAATCCTTGCCCCTTCTCCATTTTCTTCTTCCCCAGAACCCGGCGCAACTGGAAAAATAACTCTCAGATCCGGATAATTGAGATTCTCAATTGCCTTACAGCGTCGGCATTCATCACAAGAATCGAAAGCTCGGTTTTCACAACATAACGCCTTGGTTAGAGTCAAGGCGGTCGTTCTTTTGCCGACGCCCCTTGGACCGACGAATAAATAGGCCGGAAAGTGTCGCGCCTTTAAATCGGCAATGAGTTGAGCCTTGGCTGAATCCTGATTCACAATTGCCGAAAAACCCATTTGGTTATTTAGCGAGCCATTCTAATGGGTCAACCGGTTGCCCTTCTTTTCGCAATTCAAAATGGAGATTTGTTTCGACCTTACCAATACGTTGGCCAGGTTCAACATTCATTCCAACACTGACAAACATTTCAGAAAGGTTCGAGTAAAGCGAATAATAACCGTCACCGTGGTCAATAATTACTAAATTGCCATAACCCATAAATCGGTCAGCATAAACTATCCGACCGGCACCAATTGCTGAGATAACACTGCCTCTTGGACATTCGATATCAATTCCGGTATTGCGAGTTTTGGTTTTATATTTAGGATGAACCTGGCTACCAAAATTAGCGACGACATTCCCCCGATAAGGCCAAGGCAATCGGCCTTTGTTAATTTCTAAAGGATGAGTACCAATTGCCAATTTCCTTTCCCGTCGTTTTCGTTCCAACTCTGCAATCAATTTTTCTAATTTGGCGGCTGCTTCTTGTAATTCCAACTCCATCGTTCGCTTCTCTTCTTTGGTGGTGCGGACTTTTTTCAACAACTTCGTTTCTAAATCGAGTGACTTTTTTAACGATAACCTCTCTTTTTCCCGTTCGGCTCGAAGTTGAGTCAACTCGGCTAATTTCTTACTTAAATTTTTCTTCTGGACTTCTAAATTTTCTTTCAAGATATTCAATTCTTGCATTGCGGTTTGGTCGTCTTGGGCAATAATTCTTAGATAAACCATCCTTTTATAGACATCGGGCATTGAACGTGCTGAAAGCAACACCTCTAATGGAAAAAGCCGACCATATTTGTAGATGGTGACCAATCGTGCCGCTAAATCTTTAGTCCGTTTTTCAATTTTTGCTTCGGTATTACGAATCGAAAGTTTAATGCTATTAATTTCCTGTTCGGTCAATGTTTGCACTTTCTTCAATTCTTGAATCAACTTTTGGGTTAAATAGATTTTTTGTTCAAACCCTTCAATTCGGGCTAACACACTTCGTTCTTCCTCTTCCAAATTTTTCAAGTATTCTTGAACCTCCCGCAATTTCTCACGAGTCTTTTCTAACTCTTGTCTGGACGCATCAATCTCATCTTGAGCAAAAATCGGCAAAACTAAACATAACAAGAAACTCAGAAATAACTTTTCCCTTCTGGCTTTCAACATATAAATTTTCAGCGAACCTTTGTTTTATTTAAAGCAAGTTCTGAGCCAATTAAGCCTAAAAGACAACCAAACAGGATATTAACACCAAAGACAACTAAATAGGGAAAATTTGGTAAAGGTAATTGACCTTGCAAAAAGTAATAAAATACCGAAACCAAAATTGAAGCGATAATGCCACCGATTAATCCTTGGGCGACGCCCTCGATTTGAAATGGCCCACGCACCGTTCTTTCGGTTGCACCAACCAGCCGCATAATTTCAATCTCACGACTCCGCAAAAGGATGGTTGCTTCAATGGTCTGGAATGAGATGAAGATTATAGAGAGGCTAATAATGATTAAAAGCGCAATATCCAATCCAACCACTAAACGCAAGATTTTATCTAACCGTTGCAAAATCTCTTTACCTGACCAAACTTCTCTCACTCCGGGCATTACCGAAATTTTCTCTTCAATCTTATTTAAATTGTTTAACGTTTTACTGCCACTCTCCAGTTGGATGCGAAGCGACGCTGGCAAGGGATTAGTCTCTAAGACATCAACTAAGCCGGCGCTTTCTCCTAAATCATCCCTTAATTCGACTAAAGCTTCTTCTTTTGATACATAACGGACGTCGGCTACACCGCGTAATAATTTGATGTTTTCAATAAGTTTCTGTTTATCGGCTCGGTCGTCAAGAAAGGCATAGACTTCGATGCGCTTCTGAGCAATTGTCACTGCCTTGAATAGATTTAGGGTTATTAAAAGAAATATTGAAAAGAGCAATAAGCAGATTGCTTGAACAATTGTTGCTAAGAAAAATGTACCGCGATTGCGTGCCAAATTTCGTGCCGATTCTTGTAGGGTAAAATCAACCGACGCCATCGAAAAAAATCTTCCCTTTCTCTAAGGCAATGCGCCGTTTTCGACTGTTTTGAGCCAATTCGGTATTATGCGTTGCCATAACCACAGTTGTTCCTTGATAATTTAATTCTTTAAATATAGTTAAAATCTCCGCAGCGCCTTCCGGATCAATATTACCGGTCGGTTCATCGGCTAAAAGAATTGTCGGGTCTTTGACCAATGCCCGAGCCAATGATACCTTCTGCTGTTCGCCGCCCGAAAGTTCAAACGGATAGTGGTCTTTCTTATGCCAAATAGCTAAGCGGTCAAGGGTATCGGCAATTTTTTTCTTAATAACCGCTCTTGGTGTACCGATAACCCTTAAGGCAAATTCAAGATTTTCATAGACGGTTCTTTCATTGAGCAGTTTAAAATCTTGAAAAACTATTCCAATCTGTCTTCTTAGATTCGGTATATCATTTGGTCTTAATGATGCGACATTATATCCTAAAACATTAACTACTCCAACGGTTGGTAATTCTTCTCGGTAAATTAAACGAAGCAGCGTCGTCTTTCCTGCTCCGGTCGGTCCAGTTACAAAGACAAATTCACCCTTCTCAATCTTAAGATTAATTTGGTTTAGCGCTGTCCAATTATTGCCGTAAGTTTTTGTGACACCAATAAACTCAATCACAATCGTATTCTAAAGAAAATAAAGCAAGTGTCAAGAATCAGGAAGATTTTAGATAACCTTGACAGAGTAACAATTTTTATAGACTATTTAATAGATGATTAAATTAGGCAGATATTTAATCCAGCACCTATTTTGGTTTAATAAGTTTTGGTCATTTGGCATAATTTCCTGCTTAATTTTATTCTTTCTTGGTTGTTGCGGATATTCGACCCAAGCCCTACTTGCACCTCATCTCAAGACAATAGCGATTCCCTTAGTTGAAAATCAAACAATCCGACCCGGCTTGGGTGAGGCTTTGACCGACTCATTGGTTAGTGCCTTCACCAAAGACCGTCACCTACGTGTAACCAATCTTGAGAATGCCAATGTCGTTTTGGAGTGCCGAATTACCGGTTATAATAGAACCCCCCAAGCTTATGATGCCCAACAGAACGTCTATGCTTATCAAATCACGATTGACGCCTTTTGTAAATGCGAAGATAGGGTTAAATCGGAAACAATCTGGGAAGAATCGGTTTCCGCCTGGATAACTTATAACCCTAATGACCCTAAAAACGGAACCGAAGAAAAAGGAATCGAAAAGGCCATTGCGAAACTTGCCTCAGAAATTGTTCGTCGAACCATCACTTCTTGGTAAAAATGAACCTTAAATGTTAATTGAACTTGTGATTGATAAAATTGTTTACGGTGGCGATGGCATTGGCAACTATAATGGTGTCAAGGTTTTTGTTCCGTATTCAGTTCCGCAAGACCGGGTTTTAATCGCAATAAAAAAGAAAAAGAAAAACTACTACATTGGGCAAATCAAAGAAATCATCGAACCCTCCCCCTTCCGGGTTACGCCCCTTTGTCCCCATTTCCTATCTTGCGGTGGATGCCAACTCCAACATCTCAAGTATGATTACCAACTTGTTGTCAAGAAACTTATTGCTAATGAAACTCTACAAAGAATTGGCAAGGTGTTTTTTCCTGCGAAGAATCCATTACCTGCGCCTTCGGAATGGCATTATCGTAATAAGACCCAATATCCATTAGCACCGCCTCATAAAATTGGTTTCTTCAAGCGTCAGACTCATCAAGTGATTGATATTGAAAAATGTCTGCTCCATCCCACTACTTTTGATGAAATCAAAAGTTTTTTAAAGAACTCAATTAAAAAAGCCGGTGAAACAGTTTATGATGAGATTAAACATTCGGGCAATATCCGGCACATTATAATCCGAAAAGGATTTAATACCAATCAATATCTTGTCATAATCGTGACGCAAGAAGCCAGTCTTGCCCGAGGAGTCTACGAAGAATTACCCAAAAGTTTTGACGGCATTGTCGGCGTTGTCCAGAATCGCAATCCAGTTAAAACTAATCGAATTTTGGGTGATGAATATAAGAAACTAATCGGTCAGGATTATTATTTTGAAACGGTCTTAAATAAACGATTCCGCATTTCGGCGGGTTCTTTCTTTCAAGTCAATACCGCCCAAACTGAAACATTGGTGAAGCAAGTAATCAAATTATTAGCTCCGACTGGCCAAGAGCGAGTCTTAGACTTATTTGCCGGAGTCGGAACCTTTACAATTCCGCTGGCGGATTTTGTTGATAAGGTCACGGGTATTGAGATTAATCGAATCGCAGTGCTTGATGCTAATGAGAGTTTGAGGATAAACACAATCAATAATGTTGAATTTATTGCCGCTCCAGCTGAGCAAGGAATAAAAAACTTCCAACAGGTTGATGCGGTTATCCTTGACCCGCCGCGCAAAGGCTGTGGTAAAGAATTGATTGAAGGAATCGCTGGATTAAGACCCAAAAAGATAATCTATATCAGTTGTAATCCGACAACCTTAGCCCGCGATTTAGCAATTTTTGACCATATAGGCTACGAAGTCTCGGCAATCGAATTGGTTGATTTATTTCCCCAAACATATCATATCGAAGCAGTAGCCAAAATCGTACCTAAGTTGTAATATGCCAATCTTTTCGGCCAAAAGAATTTATACTTTTGATGAAGAAAATGGGGTATTTAGGAATCTTTTGGTCAAAGACACAAAGATTTTAAAAGTCACTGACGAATCTATTTCAATCCCTGATGAGCCCAAAATAGATTTTGAAGACAAATTCATTATTCCTGGTTTCATTGACTCTCATGTCCATATACTTGGTACTGGTTTGCAGTTCCTACTGCCAAATTTTTCTACTGCCCAATCCTTAGAAGAAGTATTCGATTTATTACTCACTGGTCGAAGCAAAAATAAAGGGCTTAAATTTCTTATTGGTTATAATCTTGAACCGGAAAATTTAAAGGAAAAGCGTTTTCCGACTCGAATTGAATTGGATAAAGTCATCAAGGATATTCCAGTAATTTTGTATCGAATTGATGGTCACTCAGCGGTTCTTAATACCAAAGGATTGGAGTTCGTTTTTGGTAGTGGTTTAGAAGTGGGAGTCGAACTTGACCATTACAAAATTCCCAGCGGTGTGGTTCGTGGCAAGGCATTTGAAATAGCGGCCAAAAAATTTCGGCAATTCTTAAATCCGGATATTAAAATTGAAGCGATATCTTTAGCCTGCAAACAAGCCATTGTCAAAGGTATAACGACAATCGTCGCAATGATTGGTTCAGATGCACCGGACGATGACTCTTTCCAGTTATTGCTTAAAGTAAAGGATAAATTACCAATCGAAGTGGTTCCTTTTTACCAAACGCAAGATGTCGAACGAGTCAAAGCGCTCGGACTTACTCGAATTGGCGGTTGTATTTTGATTGACGGTTCATTTGGTTCTCGCACTGCAGCACTGACCGAAGATTATGAAGACGAGCCGGGCAATAAAGGAATTCTCTATTTTCAGGATGAAGAATTGCTCAATTTTTTCCAAGAGGCTTCCGCAGCCGGACTTCAGATTGCAGTACATGCGATTGGCGACCGCGCGATTGACCAAGTGGTCAGTTGCTATGAGAAATTTCTCCAAGAAAATTTATTGCGTCATCGGATTGAGCATGCCGAACTCCTAAATGATAATCTGATTGAACGAATAGCTAAACTTGGCATTATCCTTTCGGTTCAGCCAGCATTTGAATATTACTGGGGCGGTTCGGACAAAATGTATGCGGAGCGCTTGGGTGAACGCTACAAACTTACTAACCCCTATCGGAAGTTAATTGATACCAGAATAACCCTTTGTGGTGGCTCGGATTCGCCAATTACGCCGCTTGACCCAGTGCTTGGTATCAAATCAGCAGTAAATCACCCAAATTTAGAGCACCGGCTAACCCATCGGGAAGCCTTCCAGCTATTCACCAAAAATGGTGCTTATGCTATCTTTAAGGAAAATGAGATTGGGGTGTTAAAACCTAATTTTTTGGCTGATTTCTTGGTTTTATCGGCTGACCCTTTCGAGACCTTAGATTTTCAAATCCTTGAGGTCTATAAAGCGGGGAAGCGCATCTTTCCTTAACTCTTGGGTTGTTTCATTGACTTATTAAACATAAGGTAGTATAATTAATAATGAAAATACTTTTGGTTTATCCATTTTGTCCGGATACTTTTTGGAGTTTCCGCCGGGCACTTAAATTTATCTCAAAAAAAGCAACGATGCCGCCGTTGGGTTTATTAACGGTTGCGGCAATGTTACCCAAAGATTGGGAAAAACGCTTAATTGATATGAATGTAACCCAATTAAAAGATTCGGATTTGGAATGGGCGGATTATGTCTTTATTAGCGCAATGGTTGTCCAACGCCAAGGGGTCAAACAAGTTGTCGAACGATGCAAAAAACTCGGTAAAAAGATAGTTGCCGGCGGACCACTTTTCACCTCGGAGCCGGAAAACTTTACTGAGATTGACTATCTGGTTCTTAACGAAGCCGAAATAACTTTACCTGAGTTTCTTGCCGATTTAGCCAACGGCACACCAAAGCACATTTACACGACTACTCAAAAACCGGATTTGAATAATACACCCTACCCATTATGGAACTTGATTGATATGAAAAAATATTCAACAATGATAATTCAGCTATCGCGCGGTTGTCCTTATGACTGTGAGTTCTGTGATATTGTTACGCTTTTTGGTCGTAAGCATCGGATGAAGAGCAAAGAGCGAATCATTGGCGAACTCAATTCTCTTTATCGAGCGGGTTGGAAAGGTGGCGTGACATTAGCCGATGACAATTTCATTAGCAATAAGCAAGGACTAAAAATGGAAATCCTACCGGCAATAACCGAATGGATGAAGGCACATAATTATCCGTTCTCTTTTTCCGCCGAGGTCTCAATCAATTTGGCTGATGACGAAGAATTGATGCGGATGTTGATTCAAGCTGGTTTTGATGTCCTCTTTGTTGGAATTGAAACTCCAAACGAAAAAAGTCTTGCCGAGTGTAATAAAATACCCAATAAAGGTCGTGACTTGTTGCAGGCAGCAAAGAAACTGCAATGTTTTGGTTTTGTCGTGGATAGTGGATTCATCCTTGGTTTTGACAACGATGACGCATCAATATTTTTACGTCTGGTGAAATTCATTCAAAAAAGCGGCATTGTAACTGCAATGGTTGGTTTGCTCAATGCTCCACGCGGTTCAAAACTTTACGAACGACTGAAACAGGAGGGCAGATTGGTAGAGAATGAAGATATCGGTGGTAACAACACTGCGTTTGCGACTAATATCATTCCTAAGATGGGAAGTGAGCCTTTAATTCAAGGTTATAAAGGTGTCTTGGAACTACTCTATTCAGCTAAAAGTTATTATCCCAGGGTGAAAGAGTTTTTTAAAAATTATAAGCCACCAAAACGAAAACCCACCGGTTTCCGTTTCTACTATATTAAAGCTCTGGTTAAATCATTTCTAATTATTGGCTTAATTAAGCCAGATCGGTTCCATTTTTGGAATTTGATTTTTTGGTCGTTATTCAAAAAGCCAAGGTTATTTCCTTTAGCCTTACGCTTTGCCATCTACCGACTTCATTTTGCCGAAATCGCAGGGTTGTAATTTTAAACAAATCGTTTAACTAATAAAATTTTTTATAAAGTGAATAAATTTTATATCAAACTTTTTTGACGCCCAAGAGGTAGGACGATAATACGCTTTCCGTTATCAAAACCTTGAATAGAAAAAATTTTTGCTCGCACTAATCACACAGCTCCTCTGATTTATAAATAAATAACTCAGGCATTGTCAAAGGTTTTACACCCTTGAGTAATTTAAGGTTAGTCTAATACATTATACCCTTGCTTACAAATCCGAGTGCTTCAAAAATTTTCCTTGACACAAATACAAATTGTCTTATACTTTATATAAGACCAATGGCGTCTGGTATCTTTATTAAGGCATTACAAATGCCAATCAAAACAATAACGAAGGGAGGGGCTATGCGATATATATATATATATATTATTGCTTTTTCCAATTTTGGTCTTTAGTCAGCAAGGTGTATGGTATTATCCAACTAATACCCATCCATATCCCCAAGACGAATCCACCGCGATGACTTTCGGGATAAGGAGTGCAAACGACCGAGGTTGTCTTTATGTCTTATTTCGACATGAAGAAAATACTGTATTCCGAGCTTATAACCAAGCTAATAACGAATGGCAAACCTTAGAGCCGTTGTCCGATATTCCCGAATGGGGTTCGGCAATTTGTGCTTGGCATAATCAAAACTCAATCCCTCAGGAATACAAGGTATTTGCTATTCCCTATGACATAAGCGGTGACCACCAAAGAACTGGTCATATCTATGAATACGACATACCTACTAATACTTGGACAATTTTGGATACGGTTCCTCATAACCGTAATAAAGGTCATGGCTTAAGTCTCAAAACCGGTAACACCGATGGGACCTATATTAACTTATACTACTTAGGCGGGTGGGCTTCTGATGCTGAAAGAAATGATGGCTTTTGGGTCTATCGCCGACTGCTAAAACCAGCGGGTCCGAGAGGAAATCCTGTAAAAAGCCATTGGGAAAAGTTAGTTGATTTTGTTCATGGTTATGGGGCCGACCTGGCATTTTGGCCTGATGCTTATAATGGGAATCAGATTTTTGCCTTAAGAGGTGGAGAATCACGATTATTTTACGTTTATGATATAGCGCGAAATAATTGGACACAAAAACATGTAGTGCCAGGCTATGTCCGTTCTGGTGGTTCACTGGCTGGCGATGGAATTTTAGGGTCAGAAAAAGTACCATCGAATTCCGACAGGCTTTATGCTTTCGAAGGTGTAAGTAGTAATAATTGGCCACGAAATGATTTCCACCAGTATCACCCAAGCGCCGATCTGTGGAATGACGATTTTGACCCACCCGACCCAAATTATGGAGTTGGTCGAGGAGCTGATTTGGCATTTGGTTATTGGGATAGTCCTGGGGACCAAAAAGAGGAATTTGGGCAACTTTTGGAGCATATCATTTCGCGGTCGGATTTTATGAACCACCAGTTACTGAATCTGAAGGTGGTCAAACTACGGCTTCCCAACTTTTACCGAAACCGGTTCGAGTTACCCAGAAATCCCGTAACCAAATATTAATTAGCTTCTCTGAGGTATTGAAGACCGTAGCACGACTAAAAATTTACGACGCTTCCGGCAAACTGACACGAGAATTTCTAATCAGCAGTGGCGATAAAGAATATTCTCTGAATTGGTCAGATGCTTCAAGCGGAATCTACTTCTACCGATTGACAACCAAGAATTATGAATTCAAAGGAAAATTAATTAAAAACTAAAAACGGTGATACCAGACGCCATGATAAAATAAAAAGGGTTCAGATATGAAAAAATTGGAAATTTTGTTTCTACATCTATTTGTTTTTTGCTTACAAACCCCTGTTTTATCAACCGCCCAGTGGTTTGAAGGTTACCTCTATATGCCTGATAGCTTTAGTGGAACCTGCGGAACAAGCAAAATGGTTTGGAACTCAATTGATGACAAAATTTATCTTATTGGCTTTAATGAAACCTTTGTAACCATTGACTGTGAAAACGATGAAAAGGTCGAGCCAATCCGAATTAATGGCGACCAAGCAAGTTGTCCCGGGTGGTTGGAATGGAACCCGAGTAATAATTGTCTTTATATCTGGTGCAAGCCTTATCGTTCATATTATGATAGTCTACATATTGTTGACTGTCGGACCCGGCAAACTATTGGTATCATTCCTTTTCCACGCAGGAGTTTTGGCTTCGGAAACGAAGCCCAGTTTTGTGTCAGTCCAATTAGTAACAAAGTCTATCTGGTAAAAGAAAATAACGGTGCTAGTTCAGACTTGGATACCCTTATCTATGTGATTGATGGCAATAGCCATCAAATTACCAAGACAGTAAGATTCAGAATTTTTAGTTACTTTTACGATTACTACCCATCATTAAAATGGAATCCGGTTAACAACTGTCTGTATGCAATTGGGCGAGTTAAAATTTCTGATACCATAGGGTTAGTGGTCATTGATTGTAATGCTGATAGCATTCTTACCACAATTCCTTTGCCTGAGTTAATTTTTGACCAAAACGAGTATGAGATAGATACAATAAGAAATCGGCTCTATGTTTCGGTTAGCACCGAAAGTTGCGACATCTCAATTTATGAGATTGATTGCTGGACCAATCAAAAGATTCAACGGATTGACATTGCCAATTCACCTGAAGACGGCTTCGGATTTGACCTTAACTCAGTAGACCAAAAGATTTACTACACTTATTCCGGTTCAAGATATGTTTACATTGTTGACATCCTTTCTGGTAGAATAATTGATTCAATATTTGTGTCTGTGATGACCGGACCCGGCCTCCGTTTTTACCCACCGCAAAATGAATTATACTGCTTTAGTGACGATACCTTAATCGTTATTGACTTATCAACTCATACAGTGAGTCGTCATGGATTGCCCGATGAAATGGGTGGTGAGGCTAGACCATTTCTTCATTTAATTAGGGGAAAAATTTATATTGACCGAGGTATGGGTGAGGCAATCATTGTCTTTGATTGTTTAAACCATGCTGTCAAGGGAGTTATCTACAATGGTACCCAATGTGTAAATGGTATCTTATTAAATCCCCTTGAGCATAAACTTTACTGCGCGAATAACTATCGTCCTTACATCTTTGTTTTTAACAGCGAGAATCAAAGACCAATCCATCAGGTTAAAGTTGCGCCCAGAGGTTATGGTTTAGCTGACTTTGGTTTCGCTCCATTCCATAACAAAATTTATGTCTCCTATCCTCATTATATCGCGGTCTTGGATAGCCGAACCGACAGTGTGATTAAAACGCTTGGTCGTTTAATTTCATATTATCGCTTTGCTTATAGCCCAATCGTTGATAAACTATACACCCTGGATATTTCTTATTATGGCTGGCCAATAAGTTATGTAATTGATTGTTCTCGTGATTCAATTGTAAAGATATTGAATACAACCCATTCTGCTGACCAAGAAGGGGATATCGAATTTGATTCTTTAACCAATAAAGTTTATATGATTGGCAATGATGGTGGTATGGTGGTAATAGATTGCTTTAAAGACACCGTAATAAAGCGCGATACCAACATTTTGCGTGGCGACATTCACTTTCGGACTCATGGCGACTTACGGGTTTATGCTGGAAAAGGAATGTATGACCGATTTAATGATAGCCTGATTGGTTATTTACCTTTTGTCTACCCCCGAACTTTCACCCGTAGTGAATATAACGAGATTGATGATAAATTATACCTGGCATTGGACTATCATTCCCCCTCAAATGTCAATAAAATATATGTGTGGGATTGTAATACCAATAACCTATGCGATTCGATATTGGGCGGACAACCGGGCTTTGTTACAGGTCTATTTTGGAACAGGTTAAACAATAAGTTATATTTTTCACCCCTTGATACCCATATTGGGTTTGAACCAGTAAAGATTGTTGATTGTCAAACCAATCAGATAGTGGCAACTTTTCCTGAAATGAGTCGGGCACATTTGCATAAAAGACGTCGCTTTGACTTTTCCAATAATCGTTTATATGTCTATATAGAAAGAGAAAGCAGATTAGGGATGATAAAAGACAATATTTACGGAATCGAAGATGAAAAGCGAGAGGGTAAATCAAAAATCTATCCGACTTTGGGCAAAAGATTTTATATTGAAACTGAAGAAGGTGCTGTTTTGAAAATCTTCAATGCCTTAGGTAAAAAAGTTACCGAATTCTCATTGAGTAACGATAAAATCATCTGGAACGGCAAAGATTCTAAGGGCAAGAAATTAAACAAAGGGGTATATTTTATCTTAATCTATTCCTCAAGTGAAGTTACGAAACAAAAAGAGA
The DNA here is from genome assembly GCA_039801565.1 of Caldifarciminota bacterium. Taxonomy (GTDB): domain Bacteria; phylum Hydrothermota; class Tepidihabitantia; order Tepidihabitantales; family JAOUPE01; genus JBDRUX01. The sequence goes on along the minus strand of JBDRUX010000002.1, from coordinate 47,609 downwards.
ATAAGGCAAAATTGATTAGCAAATTAGTCCTTCTTGAATAAATCATCTACTTTTGAGCAAAGTGTTAATTTTTGAATCAAAAGTTATTCGTAAATTACCGCTATCCTCAAAGTCTTTTAAGCGACCAATCCTTATTGACGATAGAGAGTGTGTGAAAATTCGACTTTGGCTAAAACGCCAGGTTCAACAAGTGCTTGCGACCTCCTCTTCTTTACAATTTCGATAATTTAATTCATTTCTAATAATGAGTCTTGCTGGCGAAATTGAAGTTATCTATCACCATTGCTGGTGCTACCACAGAAATACCTTCACCACAAAGTACCGTCTCTTTTGAAATCAGCCGAACCGATTTTAAGGTCTCATAGACATTAATCAAAAACCGCATATTCTTTAAACCTTTAGTAATCTTTCCATCCTCAATCAAGAAAGTCCCATCTCGGGTCATTCCAGTTAGCAAGGTCTTATCCGGGTCAACCATTCGGGTATACCAGAACCGAGTAACCAGAATTCCTTTCTCAATCGCTTCGATCATCTTGGCTCTTGGAATCTTACCTGGTTTAATCACAAGGTTCAATGGTAAAGGACCCATTGTATTAGGTTGGGGTAAAGCATGACCGGTATTCTTTTTGCCCAATTTTTGGGCGTAGAATGAATCAAAGACCACATTCTTGGCAATTCCGTTTTGAATAATCACGACTTTCTTCTTCGGTACTCCTTCAAAGTCAAAAGGCAAACCAATCGTTTTGGGATGATAGGCATCTTCAATAATTGTGATATTCTTACCGGTTATTCTTTTCCCCATCTTTTTTGAGATAACGCTACGCCTTTCGTCATAAGCTTTAGCACCGAATTCATAAAAGTCTAAGAAAGAGATAAGTTCAGCTACTGCTGGTTCTTCTAATAGAACCGTATATTTACCCGGTTCAATTTCGATTGGATTCTTACTGGCGATTGCTTTTTCCACTGCCTTTTCTGCCAAGGCAGTAAAATCAACATCATCGAAATTTTTTACATAAGCGCTCGCATAACCCGAACTATCGTCTGACATTGCAGTGATTGAAACCCAAGTATCGGCTGACCAATCGTAATTGAAGATTCCTAAGGAATTAGCCACACCCAAACTATAACGGCTAGTATGAATCACACCCGCGGCTTCGAGATTATCTTTTTTACAGACCTTAACGATTTGCTCAACCGCCTTTGCCCGTTCTTCCGGGGTCACAAAGACTGGCTCTTTTTTCAAACCAATCCGTCTTTTTGCTCCGGGCTTAGGCAAACTTTTGAATTCCTTATCTGGTTTCTGATGTTCTGCCAATTCCAAGGCTTTTTGCATTGCATTTTTAACTCCTTCAGGATGCAGTTCCTTGGTAGCAATACCGCCAATCTTATTTTTTAAGATCACCCTTGCCCAGAGATAAGGACTTTCCACCACCATATTCTGATGGATTATTGAATTAGCAAACCTCGTAGTTCCTCGTTCGGTTGAAAAGATGCCTACTTCAATCTGGTCGGCTTTAACACTCTTTAGCCCGATTTCTAATAACTCACGGGTTCGATTCTTATCTAACATCTTTTCCTCCTGTCAACTACCAACTTTAATCTTACGAAATCTTGCCGGGGCAGCACCATGTCCCACCTGCATTGTTTGTCCAGGGTCACCTTTGCCGCAATTCGGCACGCCCCAAACTTCCCAGTAATCCTTAGAACATATCGCATCACAATTGCGCCAAATCTCATAAGATATCCCAGTAAAACTCGGTCGCCTGATCATTTCGGTCCTCTTCCCATTCTTAATAATCCAACCAATCTCGGAATGGATGTTGTAATTAAGTCTCTTATCGTCAATTGATGGGTTACCAGCCGATTCAAAATAGATTCCATCTTCGGTATCCGCTAATAAGTCTTCAAATTTCCAGGTTCCTGGTTCTAAGTTGATATTGGTCATTCTAATCAAAGGGATTGATGCCCAGGAATCCGCCCGCATCGTGCCATTACTGCGTTGATTTAAAACCTTGGCGGTCTCTCTTGATGTCAAATAACCGCAAAAGATACCATCTTTAATCAAATAAACCCTTTGTGCCCGAACCCCTTCGTCATCATAACCAAATGAACCCAAACCACCTTCAATTGTAGCATCAGCGGTTATGTTCACAATATCCGAACCCATCCGAAAACTATTTAATTTATCCAGTGTAAGATGACTCTTACCGGCTAAACTCACTTCGGTCCCCAAGACACGGTCCAGTTCGGTTGGATGACCAACCGTCTCGTGCACCTGAATTGCCACCATTGAACCATCAAGGATAACAGTTGTTTCAATCTTCGGGCATTCTTTGGCTTTGGTCAAAGCGACCGCTTCTTCTGCCACCCGCTCGGCATTGGCTAAAAAATCCAGACTTTTAATAAATTCGTAACCGGCACATTTGTAATGACCGTGCATTCCTGGATAGGAGCGTTCGCCAGTAATATTACCCTTAACCGCAGTAGCATCAATGTAACCACCGGACTGATAAATCGTCTGCTCAATATAAGAATTCTCGGTCGAACCAAAAACCTGATACTTCTTGGAAAAATAGAGTTCAGAATTACACACTTTAATTCCTTTCACCTTTAGCATTGTCTGGTTGACATTTAAAAGCAAGTTTATCTTTTCATCGAGTGACACCGAAAATGGGTCAATTTCAATTTTGGTCTGATAAGTATCGGTTACCTTCTCAGCTTCAGAGAGCATCACATCCTTATCCTTCAGACGGGCACTTGCCTTGGCTACCTTAACCGCTAAACCGGCAGTTCGCTCGATACTCTTTTTATCCAATTTTGCCGTAGCGGCAAAACCCCAACAGCCTTGGGCAATCACTCTAATACCGATACCAGCATCTTGGTCCCGTTTCAAAACCTCGACCCTTTGATTCTTCACCGTAATCTGTTCGGTCTGGTGCCGAATCAACCGGACATCGGCATAAGTTGCGCCCAAAGCTTTAACGGTATCTAATGCCAAATTGATTAAATCTTTAGCCATATCGCCTCCTTAGTATAAAGTTGTGACTTGTTCGAACATCGGCAATTTTTGCATTGATAATATCTTGCTAAAGTTTTATCTCACCAAGTTATTCATTATATTAAATAAACCTCGAAAGTCAATTAAAATTTATTTTTTGAGTTTTCAACTTCAGAAAGTATAGGAGTAAACTAACTCTTAATAATCCAAGCAGGTTAGCATTCAGGAAGTTTAATTATGCTCTGTTTATCCTTCAGGAGTATTTGGTAGGTAACTTTTCTATCTTAGACGAATGGAAATTTTCCCTAAAAACATTAATTTTTCTAAATTTCAGTTAACTTATTTATTTTCAGAGCCTTATATCATCTCGACATATCATTAAGGGCTAGCCCGGGGCTAGCCCCTGGCTACCCTGTAGGCGGTATAGGGGACAGTATCGGAGTTAGGTCTTAGGTTTGCCCAATCGGTTGCTTAGGGATTTGGTTTGAAGAAAGGTTTGCAAGCCAGTTCGGATATTGATTTGCAAGTTGACGGATAGGTTGGCAAGAAGAATAACTCTGAAGTTAGAAGATAAGTTAGTTGGAAGAGTGATTGGAAAGCCGGTCAGGGGATTGGTTTCTGAGGTTAACTTCTTCTGTGTTTCATCACATCCATCGACACACTAAGATCCAGTCGCCAATGGTATATCCACCATCCAATGTTTGTTGAACCGAGTAACCATCAGTCACCACTTGAGCCAAAGGTCTTATATCATTCACTATATCATTTTATAATAATCGTTTTTAAAGCCGCCCGGAAAATTGATTCCTGTTGAAGGAAAGAATCAGCAATGGTCAAAAACGAAGCAACAATGAAATTATCATCTTTGGCAAAGTATTGATAGATTCCTTTAACTGGAATCTGATTCTCGCCAATCCCTGAACCAATAACCTCAATGCCATCAAATCCACAAACTGTAATAGCCGACTCCTGCAGAGTCTTACCATGCAAAGTAGGTATCGTGTGGACATATTCATCAAGGGAAGAAAAGTTTTCAGCCGGAAAGGTCCAAACTCTGCCAAAAGGATAAGAATTCTTTTCCGCTGGGAAGCAATGATCGCCATCTTTAGTAACAAGCCATTTTTTGTCCCTTTTTAGCGAAGGTTCACCAACTTTCCAACCCTTTGGCACTTTCATTATGAAGCCTAACTCTTTGATGACGATTGAAGTTTGAGTTTCCGTTTTAGCACAGCAGATGATTACAGCGCCTGCCAGTATTACTGAAACCAAAACTACAATAAGACTTTCCTTTCCCACCATAATAAGTTTTTTAGCCATATTTATTGGTCGCTAAAACCAGTATTTTTTAAGTTACCGCGGAATTTTGGCCAAGGAGCCAAAGCAATTGCTCCTGAACCGAATACCGCATAGAAGTGATTATCATTGGAACCAAAATAGATTGTTCCCTTCGCATCTATCGTTGGTGAAGATTCAACATTATCGTCAGTTTTGTATCGCCATTTTAAAGAACCGTCAGCGCTTATTGCGTATAAGCAACTATCCCTTGAACCGATATAGATTGTGCCATCGGAACCAATGGCTGGGGAAGAAATTATTGCACCATCGGTTTTGTAACACCATTTCATTGTGCCGTTCGGGTTTAAGGCATAGAGGAAATGGTCACGCGAACCGACATAAATAGTACCATCCGGACCAATCGCTGGTGAAGATTTGACAATCTCCCCAGTCGCATATCGCCACTTTTCGGTACCATTAGGGTTTATCGCATAGAGATTATGGTCAAAAGAGCCGATATAGATTGTTCCATCCAAACCAATTGCCGGTGAAGAATGAATCTTATCATTGGTTTTGAATCGCCATTTTAATCTGCCATCAGAATTAATCGCATAGAGGCAAGAATCTTCCGAACCAAAATAGACCGTGCCCAAAGAATCTACCGCTGGTGAGGAAAAGATATTACCATTAGTCCGAAACCGCCACTTTTCGCTGCCATCCGGACTTACTGCATAAAGATTTTTATCGGCTGAACCAACATAAATGACGCCGTCAGGCCCAATGGCAGGTGAAGATGTTCCAACCCCATCGGTGAGAAACCGCCATTTTAAAGTGCCATCAGAATTTAAAGCATAAAGATAATAATCCCAAGAACGGAAATAGACAGTACCATCTGAACTAATCGCCGGCGAAGCGGATACTTGATTAGCGGTCAAAAATTGCCATTTCATTGTGCCATCCGGATTTAAGGCATAGAGCTTACCGTCATTAGAACCAAAATAGATTGTCCCATCCCAACCAATTGCGGGTGATGAATAAACATCGCCATCGGTCCTAAAGCGCCAGCAAAGCATACCTTCGGTTTCTCTTTTCTGACAACTTGAAATGAAGACGATTAGAACTAAATTAATCCCAATGATTTGGAAAAGACGATAGTTCATACGGGAATAATAAACCAGTTGCTTGCAAAGTCAAGAAGTTTTTGTTTTAATAATCCTTGACTTTATCAATCTTTGTTTTATAATGCAAATTAGGGTGACAACTCGAAAAGGATTAAAATCAAGATTAAGTTGCCCAAGATTTTCAATAATTGAAAAAGAGGTGATTTATGCCAAAAAGAACTTATCAACCATCAAAAATTAAACGGCAGCGGACCCATGGGTTCCGGGCTCGAATGCGAACCAAAGGCGGTCAGAAAGTGCTCAAGCGGCGGCGAAAAAAAGGAAGGAAACGGCTGGCGGTATAAACAATTGCGACAATCTGACTATGAATTATGCGCCAAACCTTAAAGAAGTATGAAATCATTCGAAAACGGAAGGAGATTGAACAAGTTTTGAAAAAGGGTGGTCACCGACAAACGGAAAATTTGACGCTACGCTACCTGCCTGCCAATCGAAAACGGGTTGCCTTCTTAGTCGCCAAAGATATCAAGACTGCGGTAATGAGAAATTTAATCCGACGCCGACTCCGCGAAATCTATCGCCGGAACAAAGAATCTTTTACTGAAGGATTTGAATATGTCATCCAAGCCCACCCCAATGCGGTGGGTAAGACCTATTGGCAATTACAAGAGGAACTTTTGTCATTAGCCAAAGGAGTAAAAAATTGATATGTAATTTATTGGTCTTTTTAATTCATTGCTACCAGCAGCTAATTTCCCCATTATTGCCTAACACTTGTCGGTTTTATCCATCCTGTTCGGAATATTCAATTCTTGCGTTGCGCCGCTACGGAATAAGCCGAGGATTGTTTTTGAGTGTAAAAAGGGTCTTAAGGTGCAATCCATTCTGGGCTGGCGGTTATGACCCAGTACCAGAACTTAAAAATCGTCAATAAGATGGATGATACGAAACGGATAATCATCGCCTTCGGAATAATCTTCTTAATTCTTATTCTCTGGCAGTATCTATTCCGCCCCACCTCACCCGTCTCTTCTGTCCCGCCCGAAAGCGAAAAAAAGAGTGAAGAAGTTATTAAACCGGAAACGATTAAACAAGCCACCCCTCCAACCGCAAAAATCCAGAAACTAATTGATTCCACTTTACCTGAAACCACAACCGTATTAGAAAATCCTAAGTTAAGGCTTACTTTTTCCAATCGAGGTGGCGTGATTAAATCGGTGTGGCTGAAAGAACATAACGCCGAATTAGTTCCCGAAGGTTCAAGTTTCTTTGCCAATAGTCTATTAGCTAATAACAAGGAATTAGATTTATCCGATTTAATGATGACGACTAAGTTGGTTGATTCAACTATCGAATATGAAGGAAAATTCCAGTTAAATGAACTCGAAAATCGAGTAATAAAATTCAAGAAGATTTGGCGGTTAAACCAGGATTATACCCTTAATCTCTCCCTCCAAGTTGATGGCGCAACTGATGGATTAACTTTGCGAATTGACGATGGTTTAACCGTGACCGAACCTAATGTCTCCGATGATTTGGCACATTTTCGTTTCTACTGCAAAGCCGGTAAAACAATCAATGGTTACACGGCAAGAAAATTGAAAAACGGAATAAACCGTACTGACAAGTTAGATTGGGTAGGGCTTCGTTCCAAATACTTTCTTTTAAACTTAATCGGATTAAATGTTAAGTTCGATAACGTATCTGCTAAGGTATTGTCTAACAATCGAATCGCCTTAACAGCAGGAATAAAATCAATACCCAACGAAACCAAGTTCCTCGTATTCTTAGGTCCTTTAAAGTACGACTTGTTAAAAGGCTATAATCTTGGTTTAGAAAATACTATTGAATTAGGTTGGCCCAAGCCTTTCAGTTATGCTATCTTAAAAATTCTTGGTTTTCTTTTTCGAATTTTTGGCAATTATGGCGTCGCCTTGGTTATTTTCTCGATTCTAATGAAAGTAATCTTTTGGCCGCTGACGCGTAGTTCTACTAAACAGATGCGCCAGATGCAACTTTTACAACCCAAATTGGAAGAATTGAAAAAACGCTATAAAAATGACCCCCAAGCATTAAATCGGGAGACGATGCAATTGTACAAACTTTATAAAATCAATCCCCTTTCGGGTTGCTTGCCGTTAATTATCCAGTTACCAATCTTCTGGGCGCTCTATTCGGTTTTACGTTCAACGATTGATTTGCGGCGGGCTAATTTTGTCTTTTGGCTTAAAGATTTATCGTTAAAAGACCCCCTTTATATTTTACCGATTCTGATGGGGGGTTCGTTTTTGGCTCAGAATCTTTTAACCAGCGCCGATAAACGGAATATGGCGCTTACAGTATTTATGCCGCTTTTTTTAACTGTAATCTTTTTAAACTTTCCATCTGGATTACAGTTGTATTGGTTCATTTATAATATCCTCTCGATTGCGGAGAGTTTAGTTGCGCGTAAAGGAGGTATAAGATGGCAGAAACTACTACCAGTGGACAAACCCTTGACCAGTTAGCAATTGAAATTGAAGGAGTCGTCCGGGACTTAGTCAATTTCATTGGTGTGAAAGCCAAAATTGAAGTGAAAAAAACCGACCTTGGTTATTACGCCAATATCAAAACCCGTTATTCCAATGGCCTTTTAATTGGTCGGCGTGGGGCTACCCTGAAATCAATTCAATACTTGACGCGCGCCATTATCCAACGGAAATATTCTAATATGCCAGGTTTAATGGTGGATGTGAGTGGTTATCGGTTACGCCGTGAGAATTTTCTTTGCAAAAAAGCCTTAGCTGTTGCCAAGATTGTCTCCGAAACCGGTCGTGAGATGGCATTGGACCTATTGAATGACCGAGAACGGGAAGTAGTCGAAAAGGCATTGGCCTCGATACCGCAAGTAAAAGTTTATACGATTGGAAGTGGAACTAAGAAGAATGTAATTATCGCTCCAAGCAAGCTGTCAACTTAGAATTGACTTAACGGCTGGAATGGAAGAAAATATCGGTTAATAGCCTAAAATTAATGATTAATTGGAATGATACCATAGCGGCTATTGCTACACCTCCAGGTATCGGTGGCATTGCAGTAATAAGGTTATCGGGCAATTCCGCTTTAACAATTGCCGATAAGATATTTGTTGGGAAACGGCCAACCCAATGTCCAACTCACACCATCCATTACGGTAAGATTATAAATCCTAAAAACCAAATGATAATTGATACTGTCTTACTCTCAGTTTTTCGCAAACCCAAAAGTTATACTGGCGAAGATATGGTGGAAATATCTTGTCATGGTGGGACATTTGTGGCTGACACGATACTAAAGATACTATTAGAACAAGGTGCCCGACTGGCTCAGCCCGGTGAATTCACCAAACGGGCAGTTCTTTCTGGTAGGATGGATATTGTCCAAGCCGAAGCAATCTTAGATTTAGTTAATGCTAAAACCGAAACCGCTCGACGCAGTGCATTAAGCCAGTTGGTCGGCACTTTATCAAAAGTAATTGAAGAAATCGGTAATGAGTTGAAAGATATCCTTTGTTTAACTGAAAACGCCTTGGAATTTGAAGAGAATGAAAGGATTAACCCAATAAAAAAGATTCACCGGGCACTCAAAAAGGTAGAAAACAAAATTGGAAGATTTATTAGTAAAGGGGAAAGCGAACGATTTTTGCGCGAGGGAGCTTTGGTGGTGATTGTTGGCAAACCCAATGTCGGCAAATCGAGTATTTTTAATTGCTTATTAGAGAGAGAACGGGCATTGGTTACCGAAATTCCAGGCACAACACGGGATAGTTTAGAGGAAAGAACAATCATTGGCGACACTTTAATTCGTTTAGTGGATACGGCGGGTATTAGACAAACCAAAGGAAAAGTCGAAGCTTTGGGGGTCGTTAAAACTTATGATTATTTAAAAGCAGCCGATTCAGTTTTAGCCATTTTTGATAACTCGAAACCACCCACTTACGAGGATAAAATGGTCCTGGAGGCGATTAAAGAAAAAAGATGCCTTTTCGTCTTAAATAAAATTGATTTAAAGAGTAAATTTAGCTTTACGAATTTACCAGGCATTAATGGACAAAAGGTTATAAGAACCTCAGCTCGTTATAATCAAGGGATTAGCGAATTAAAAAAGGCGCTGGCCAAGCTATTCCAGGCAAAAAACGATTCCGAATATTTCATCACCAACCGGCGTCATATCGAGGCTTTGCGCCAAGCCCAAAATGCTTTAGTGCGAGCTCAAAAGGAAAATTATTTAGAAACAATTGCTCTGGAAATACGAATCGCTCTTGACGCCTTGGGCGAAATCACTGGTAAGGTCACTAACGAAGAAATTCTCAACCAGATTTTTGCGCAATTTTGTATCGGCAAGTGAGATGTTAGAAAAGCTATTACTTTATGTGGATGATAGCCCGGTTAATAAAGAAATAGCGACCTGGGCATTACAATTTGCTAAGATTTTAAATGCCCGAATTTTTGCGGTTTTTATTATAAAAGGAGCAACGAAAAGAAAAGATAAAAGACTACCGTCCAATCAGGAAGAAACTGCCTGGTCAAGACTTTATGAAATTGAAGATGATGCCTTTGAAAGAAATGTTAAAATTTCGTTAATTTTGGAAGAAGGTCGACCCGAGAATAAGTTAATTGAGATTCTTCAGACATTTAACTTGGATGGGATGATTGTCGGAAATCAATCGAAATTAAATATTAGCGAATTAATTAACCAGTTACCGTCGAGTAAGACATTGATCATAAGATGAGTAGAACCAATTGGCAGCAATTAAGCCTAAAATTTAGTAGAAGTTCACTTTTAGTTTTTTCGAAAAAGAATAACCGTTGGCATTACCGGTGTAATTTTTGCTTAGCAAAATTCGGTGGCACCGAATCATTTAATAAGGAGGAGCGATGCAAAAAATATCAGAATTGTTAGCACCGTCAGCCATTGTTTTAGACCTAAAAGCAAAAGAGAAAATAGAAGCGATAAAGGAATTAGCCAATGTCCTAATTGAGCAGGGAATTGTTAATGATACGGATGAGTTTTTTTCGGCAATTTTACGCCGTGAGAACTTGGAAAGCACTGGAATTGGTTTTGGCGTTGCCATTCCCCATGCCCGAACCAAAGCGGTAAAAGATATCGTGCTGGCTTTTGGCCGTTCGCGAAATGGGGTTGATTTTTCAAGTCTCGATGGCAAGCCCTCTCATCTAATCTTTTTAATTGCCGCGCCTGACGAAAAAAAATCGGAATACATTATAACTTTAGCCCGACTTTCAAAAATCTTACGCAATGAAGCGATTCGTGTTCAGTTGAACCGTGCCAAAAGTGCTGAAGAAGTCATAACAATTATTACCCAAAACGAATGAAACAATATAAATTTCAGGATAGTATAATTGGTTTAGTCTTAGGTGATATTACCGAACAGAATAGCGATGCGATTGTCAATGCCGCTAACAATCACCTATGGATGGGTGGCGGTGTAGCTGGTGCGATCAAGCGTAAAGGCGGCAAGGTAATTGAACAAGAAGCAGTTGCCCAAGGACCAATTAAAGTCGGCGAAGCTGTCATTACCGGAGCCGGTAAACTCCGGACAAAATATGTAATTCACGCCGCAGTAATGGGTGAAGATTTTAAAACCGATGAAAACAAAATAAGATTAGCGACTCGCAACAGCCTTAAGTTAGCTGAAAAGTTTAAATTAGATAGTATCGCCTTTCCTGCCCTTGGTACTGGGGTCGGCGGGTTTTCTAAAGAAAAATGTGCTGAGATAATGGTTGATGAAGTAATTAGTCATATCAAGCAAAAGGGTAATATCAAAAAGGTAGTTTTTGTTCTATTTGACCAAATTACCTATTCCGCATTTGAACGCATATTAGATATGGCAATAAGTTAAATTCATTTGGCAAATAAAATTAAGAGGGGCGATTTAATCGCCCCTCTGTTTTTATGTTTTTATTTCTGGTTATTTTTGCACTAATAGTTTGGCAGTCGCAGTCTCTTTGCCATTACGCAAACGAATCAGATAAGCGCCGGCGGCTAAATCTTCAGTTCGCATGTAGATGATGCCATTAGCTTCGGCGTAATTGTCATAAATCGTTTTCACTTCTCGTCCCGTGACATCGAAAAGGTCGATCCGGAGATTACCTTTTTCCGGAATCTGCCATTCGATACGGATAAGATTGTTCGTCGGATTGGGATAATTGGTCACAGTCAGTTTGGGCCGAGAAAAAGCCGGATTCGACTTTTCTTCAATACCAACGCCTTGTCTAACCGCAGCCGCAATAAAGAGTTCACCATACGGCCACGGTATCCAAGAACCCGCTCCGCCGTAAAAACTATGGTTTTGCACCGAATCGTCGGCTAAACTGGACGGAAAGCCACTATAACTGCGGGGTGCAACCGCCACATAAAAGTTACCCGAAGTTATTGCTACTGGCGGTACAACATCGTGGGTTTGTGTCGAACTACCTGGTGACCTTATAGTATCCGATTGATAAAGTAAAGTTGCGCCGTCATTGCCATAAATTTTGAAACTAAAAAGGCTGTCATCCCAAGGCCGTTGGGGATGGAGATAGAATTGTGCCTTGACTCGGGATATCGAGAAAGGATAGGTTAGTCCGAAATTTCCGGGAATGAATTCCACCGCCCGTTCTGGGCTCGCCCAAGTAATCCAATAGGGATTATTCCAATTAGCATAAGTAATCCAACGACCAATACTTAAGGTACGAGTGATTGTATCATTTTGTGGATATTCATCACCAGCCAGTTCAGTCCAGATTTTGATCGTGTAGTTACCCATTGTGTCGGGCACATGCCAATTTGGAGAAAAAGTAATCAACTGGGTCTGACCTCTTTGCAGAGTAACCGTGGTTGCCTGGTCAAAGTCGTTATAGACATAACCCAAAGGACCGGTTATTTGCATCTTTACTGGGACACCAGCCGCAGCCGGTTGACTACCAAAGTTCTTAACAGTTCCACGCATCTGAAGACTAATATTGGGTAAGGTCTCAATTGGCATATTGCCGAAGAAAAGAGTGCCCATATTATTATTCTGCGGGGTCCAGTCAATCAAGGCTCTAATTAGCCATTCACCGAACCGATCCGATTCTTGAGAGTAGCTACCACTGGTCAATTGCCATTTTACACCATCAGGAGCATTATCAAACCGGTCAATGCCTAAGGCAGGACACATTGGGTAAGAATCAACTTGAACATAGAAGATGTAAAAGTTGCGGTTCGTGAACGGTACTGACATTGGAACATTATTCCATTGACCACGATTACCGGTAACGATATCCGATTCATAAAGGGTAGTGCCGGGAGCACCGTTGGGTCCATCCGAATCCACAACCCGAACCTTGAACCGGTTACCACCAGGAACAGGCCAGGATGAACTCCAAAGATAAACCAAGGCACCGGTGATTGTTCCATTGTCAGCCGGGGCATTAAATTTAACGCCCCAACCATTATTCTCACGGTAGTAAATCCAAGCAGTATACGCGGTTCGCTCATCGTAGTAGAGGGTATCAGTGTCAGGGTTATCACCCGTTGGCAGTTGAGTTAGCGTTGGTGTTGGATTTGGACAGGAAAACGCTTCGGGTCGGCTTTTGCCAATCCAAAGTGTTCCATCCGAGGCAAGACTAATTCCTACTACTAATCCCAGTAGGAGTAGGCACATTGGTTTTTGCATCAGTACCTCCTTTTTATAATTTAAAAAAATAAAACAATACTGTATGAGAATAGATACCAAAATTTTGAACCGAAGTCAAGAAAGAATTTATTGTCAAAATGGTTCTAATTCTAATAATTTTTCGCCTTTTTCAACTGTTTTACCAACTTTGGCATAGATCCTACTAATTTTACCAGCAATTGGGCTACGAATTTCGTTTTGCATCTTCATTGCTTCTAAAAGAATTAAAGCATCGCCTGGTTTAACATTTTCCCCTGGTTTGGCGTAGATTGCAATTACCAAGCCTGACATCGGAGCCCGGATGATACGATGAGCGACTTCGGCTGAGGTTATTTCATTGTTGGATTTGACCTCGGCTTTTGCCAGTGTCACATCATAAGATTTTTGCCAAAGATAGACTTTACACTTACCGCCTGAGTCGTCGCACCGCACCTCGTATCTCCTCCCATCAATGATCAAAGTAGCGAGAACACCATTTTTATCGGTCTCGTAGTCTAAATAAACCGGCTCTTTATCAACTCGAACTGATACCCTGCCGTTTTCAGAAGGGTATATTTCAATTTCAAAAGTCCGGTCCTGAATAGTGGTTAAGAATCTCATCGCATACTTTCTCTTAAGCCAACCAGTTTCCAAGGACTAATTAATGACTCCCTTAGCATTGCTATTGGCTGCCGGGTGGTTAAAGTTGGTTTTAAGGCCTTAGATAAGGCAGCGGCAATTGCCACAATTTTTAATTCGTCTTCATTAGTTTCGAGGACCAATGGTTCTTCGATAACTTCTGGGGTTACTTCACCTCTTAAAAATTTTGGTGCGATAGTTGGAAATAAAGCGTAAGTGACCAAATCTTCTTCTTCCTGTCCTGGGCGTAAGAGTCCTAATTCTTTGGCTTCTTTAAGTCGAGTTTCAAGTTCCGGTTTTAATAAATCGGCTGGCCGACATTCGATTGGTTTGGCATCACCAATTATTTTTTTTCTTAACTCTTCAGCAATTGGACCGGGCGGTCGCCCATAAAGTCCCAAAAGATAATCTTTAACTTCCTGAGTCACACGTTCATAGCGCTTGCCGGTCAAGACATTGATTACCGCTTGACTACCAACAATCTGACTGGTTGGGGTAACTAATGGTGGATAGCCTAAGTCTTTTCGCACCCTTGGTGTCTCTTCCAATACTGCCTGGTATTTATCCAAAGCTTTTTGTTCCTTCAATTGTGAATAGAGATTTGATAACATTCCACCAGGGATTTGATGAATCAAGACACTGGTATCAGTCTTTTCGGCTAATGGACTAAAAAATCTCTGATATTTTTCTCGCACCTTTAAGAAATATCGGCCAATTTCAATCAATGACGCTAAGTCGAGATTGGTCGGATTAGCGGTCTCTTGCAAACTGGCGACCATAATTTCCGTAGCGGGTTGGGAGCTGCCACCGGCCAATGGTGAAAAAGCGGTGTCAATAATATCAACCCCAGCTTCACAGGCCGCATAGTAACTCATAGGTCCCATACCGCTGGTACAATGGGTATGTAGGTCAATTGGTATTCGGATTTCCTTTTTTAATGCTTTTATCAACTCATAAGCCGCTTTGGGCGAAATTAGTCCTGCCATATCTTTGATACAAAGCGAATCGCATCCCAATGCCTCTAATTCCTTGCCAATTTTGACAAAATTTTCAATCGTATGGACCGGGCTTGTCGTATAAGAGATTGCACCTTGAACATGGGCACCAGAAGCTTTAGCTGCCTTGATTGGAACCTCCATATTCCGTAGGTCGTTGAGGGCATCAAAAATGCGAAAAATATCAATTCCATTTTTTCGTGCCAAACGAATAAACTCTTTTACCACATCGTCAGGATAATGGCGATAACCCACTAAATTTTGGCCGCGCAAGAGCATTTGTAAAGGTGTATTGGGAAATGCCTTCTTTAAACGCCGCAGCCTTTCCCAAGGGTCTTGATTGAGATACCGGATACAGACATCAAAAGTTGCCCCACCCCAGACCTCCAGACTATAAAAACCAATTCGGTCCATCGCTTCGGCAATTGGTAACATATCTTCGGTTCGCAACCGCGTTGCCAAAAGGGATTGGTGGGCATCCCGGAAGGTTGTGTCCACAATTCGAATCGTTCTCTTTTTCATCTTTTCATCATCGGTTGTTAGCTACATCGGCTAAATTACTTAGGCTGGTTCAACTAAAAATAATGGTTCACCGTATTCGACCGATTCACCATCCTCAACCAAAATTTCCATAATCTTGCATTTCTTCTCAGCTTCGATTTCGTTCATCAGTTTCATCGCTTCAATAATACAGAGTGTTTGCCCAGGTTCGACGATATCGCCTTTTTCCACAAACGGTGGTGCATCCGGTCGCGGTCGGCTATAGAATACCCCAACCATCGGTGATTTAATCTCCTCATATTTTTTAACTAGTTCGGTTTTGACTTCAGTGGAAGTTATTTTACTATCTTTGATATCGCTGACCGGTTGCTCAAGGAGTTGGCTTCTGGGCATCGGCTCTGGCATCGCTTCGGCGACAAGATGGCCAGCCCGGCGGATTTTGATCCGATTGCCCCCAAAATCCCATTCCAGTTCCGCTAAATTGTTCTTATTAGCCAGTTCAATCAATTCTTTGACAACTTTAACACCATTCAGTTCATTCACTGTTGCCTCCTTTGTGCCTGAAGCACCGATTGGAGCGACTGCTTCAGGTTGGCTGGGATTTTTCCGTTCATTAAAAAACTTCAAAGCGACTTCAGGAAATAAAGCATAAGAGATATAGTCTTCCTCTTTTAGTATTAGATCTTTTGGCACTTCTTTTTTTACTTTCTCTAAGATTGGTTCTAATAAATCAGCCGGTCTTGCGTCAATCGGCTTTTCATTACCCAAAATCTTTTTCCGAACACTTTCTTTAATTGGTGCTGGTGGTCGGCCATAGAGTCCTTTTGCATAATCTTTCACTTCTTTGGGTACAATCTTATACCGTTCACCAGCTAAGACATTGAAGACCGCTTGGACGCCAACAATTTGACTGGTTGGTG
This sequence comes from Caldifarciminota bacterium, assembly GCA_039801565.1. Classification (GTDB taxonomy): domain Bacteria; phylum Hydrothermota; class Tepidihabitantia; order Tepidihabitantales; family JAOUPE01; genus JBDRUX01. The sequence goes on along the minus strand of JBDRUX010000002.1, from coordinate 31,506 downwards.
TGACTAAAGGTGGATAACCTAAGTCCCGGCGAACTTTTGGTACTTCTTCTAAAACTTCTTTTAATCGCTCCGTTGCCTTTTGTTCTTTCAATTGGGCTAAAAGATTCGAAGCCATCCCGCCTGGAATCTGATGCGTAATTACCATCTCATCAATCATCTTCTCGACTGTTAGATTTCGCTCTTGACGAACTTTTTCGAAATAATCGGATACCTCTTCAATTAAAGAGAGTTCTAAGCCCGGGTCGTATTGAGTATTAGCGAACATTGCGACGATTGTCTCAACTGCTGGCTGGGAAAAGGCGAAAGCCAATGGGGCATGAGCCGTATCAATAATATCAACACCGGCTTCAACCGCTCGGTAATAAGTAGCCACCACCATCCCACTTGAGGCATGAGAGTGAAGTTGAACTGGAAATTTAAATTCACTTTTCAAGGCACTAACTAATTCGTAGCCTGGATTTGGACCAAGGATTCCTGCCATATCCTTGATACAAATGCTATCAATACCAAGTTCCGCTTGTTCTTTAGCTTTTTGCAGATAATATTTCACGGTGTGAATCGGGCTTATTGTGTAGCAGAGCGTTCCTTGGGCATGTTTATTCTGTTTCTTAACAAATTTAATCGCTTTTTCTAAATTCCGGGTATCATTTAAGGCATCGAAAATCCGAAAAATGTCAATACCCCGTTCAGCAGATTTGATAACAAAGGCTTCTAACAAATCGTCGGGATAATTCCGATACCCAACGATATTCTGGCCACGTAAAAGCATTTGGAGTTTAGTATTTTTGATGTGCGAGCGCAATTGGCTTAATCGGTCCCAAGGGTCTTCGTTTAGATATCTTAATGCGACATCAAAAGTTGCGCCACCCCAAACTTCTAATGACCAATAGCCAATCTTATCCATCTTTTCCACAATTGGCAACATTTCGTTCGTTGTCATCCGAGTCGCCCAAAGGGACTGATGACCGTCTCTTAAGGTGGTATCCGTTATCTTAATCGGTCTTTTTTTCATACTCAGTTTTAAGTCCCTCGAGCAACCATTCCAAATGCATTGCTCGGGAACCTTTAATTAGTATTGTATCTTTAGGTTGGATAATGTCAATTAAGTTTGTAAGGAGGTCCTTGTTATTTTCGTAGTTCCTGGCATTTTCCGGATTAATTCCAACTTGTAGGGCACCCTCGATAACATTTCGGCTAAATTTACCAATCGCCAGAATCACATCGGCAATTTTTGCCGCTTCTTGACCAAGCGTATAATGAAAGAACTCACTACCTGCACCTAACTCTAACATATCGCCCAGGACAACAATTTTTTTGCCATCAGAGTCAATCTTAGCCAATGTTGCCAGAGCTGTTTTCATTGACTGGGGATTAGCATTATAGGTGTCGTTGATAACTGTCAAATCTTTAATCCGCACAATTTCCATTCGCATTGTAACTGGTCTGAACTCCTCAATTGCGGAAACAATCGGAGCAAAATCAAACCCACAAGCCTTGACTGTTGCAATCGCCGCCAGTGCGTTATAAATATTGTGTGTGCCTAAAAGATGAAGCCGGGTCCGGTACTTGCCCTGTAACATAAAATGACAACCATTGGTTGTTAAATCAAGGATTTGCTTGGCAAAAATATCGGCTGGCTGATTTAGTCCAAAAGTCAACTTTTGGATTTTGGGAAAGTTTTCGCCAATTGCCATTACTAACTCATCATCAGCATTAAGAATTGCGACACCGTCAGGGGTTAATGATTCGATAAGTTCCGCCTTCTCTCTCATCACATTTTCGCGACTACCTAAGAATTCTAAGTGGGTGTCACCAACATTGGTCACCACTCCAATTTGTGGTTTAGCAATTTCGGCTAATCGCCTTGTCCCACCCAAAAGGTTCATTTCAATTTCTAAGATTAAAGCCTGGGTTTGGAAATCTATCCCTAAAATCGTTAGTGGAACACCAATTTCGTTGTTAAAGCTATCTTTTGCCTTAACGATTCGCATTCTTTTCCCTAAAATTCCGGCGATCATCTCTTTGGTCGTTGTTTTGCCATTACTACCAGTAACTGCTATCACTAACGGTTTGAATTTGCCGCGGTAATAACGAGCAATATTGCCTAAAGCTTCTCTGGTATCTTTAACCTTAATCAGAATTGCTTGACTTGATTTAATATTTGCATCCGCGACCACTGCCCCAATTGCACCTTTTGCCAAGGCTTCCGAGACAAAACTATGACCATCAAAATTTTTCCCTTTAATTGCGATGAACAAATCATTAGGTTTGATGGTCCGGGAGTCAATCGAGATGTTATTAATTTTTCTATTTAAATCGCCGGATAATAGTTTACCATCAGTTGCAGTTACAATCTCTTCAACCGTTAAAGCTTCCATACGAATTGATCTTAAGATTTCCTAAATAATTAGCATCGCATCGCCAAAGCTATAGAATCGGAATCGGTTTCTTATCGCATAATCATAAGCCTTAAAAATCAACTCCTTATTGGCAAAGGCGCAAACTAACATTAAAAGGGTAGATTTAGGCAAATGAAAGTTGGTAACCATTGCATCAACAATTTTAAATTCATAGCCAGGATAGATATAAAGATTGGTCAGTCCCTGCCCTGGCTTCAATCGCCATTCTTTTTTTTGTTGATAGGCTTGGGTTTCTAATGCCCGCACGACTGTTGTGCCAACCGCAATTACTCTTCGCTTTTCAGCTTTCGCCTGATTAACCTTTTGTGCCGTATCATCATTTATCACAAATTCTTCGGGATACATCCTATGTTCTTCAACTTTTTCTACCTTTACCGGACGAAATGTCCCCAAACCACAGTGCAGGGTTATAAATAGGGTAGTTACGCCTTTGGCACGAATTGCTTTTAACAGTTCTTCAGTAAAATGGAGACCAGCGGTTGGTGCCGCAATTGCACCGTGTTTGTTGCCATAAATCGTCTGGTAACGGTTAGGGTCTTGGCACGGTTTTTTAATATAAGGTGGTAAGGCAAGTTCGCCGTACTTATTTAAAAGATTACTGATATTGTCAGGTGAGAATTGGACAATACGAACACCGGACTCTTTCCTTTCGAGGATTGTAGCTTCGTATTCGCCAAATCTTATTTTACCACCCGGTTTAACCTTCTTGGCTGGGCGCGCTAATGTCTCCCAAATACCCGACGAAATTTCTCTTAATAAGAGTAATTCCACCTTGCGGTCAGACAGGAGTTGACCAAAGATTCGGGCTTTTATCACCCTGGTATCATTCAAAACTAAAAGGTCGGTTGGATTAAGGTAATTGATAATTTCTTTGAAAATTGTCTCCTTTATCTCACCGGTCTGGCGACTAAGAATTAAAAGTCTTGACTCGTCCCTTTTTTCCGTTGGTTCTTGAGCAATCAGTTCCTTGGGTAGATAGTAATCAAAATCTTTGGTCAGCATTCCAATTTTTTACCGGTTAACCGATAATAAGCCTCCAGATACTTATTTCTGGTCATTGTAATTACCTCGGGTGGCAATTTCGGTGCCGGTGGATTTTTATCCCAGCCAATATTGATTAAGTAATCCCTTAGGTATTGTTTGTCATAACTTGGTGGCGAACTACCCACCCGGTATTCTTGTTTATCCCAGAAACGAGACGAATCCGGAGTTAAAAGCTCATCAATTATTACCAGCTCATTATTAAGAAAACCAAATTCAAACTTAGTGTCAGCAATTATGATTCCTCTCGTTTCGGCATATTGGCAGGCTTCTTCATAAATTTTTATGGTCAAGTCTTTTAACTTTTCGGTCAATGCGGCGCCGATTAAATCAATCATTTCTTGAATAGTCAAACTCATATCGTGTCCGGTCTCAGCTTTTGTGGTGGGCGTAAAGATTATTTCAGGAAGCCGGGAAGATTCGGTCAGCCCTTTTGGTAATTTTATACCACTAACTGTTCCTGACCGTTGATACTCCACCCAACCCGAGCCAGCCAAATACCCTCGCGCCACACACTCAATCTTAATGGGTTGACATCTCCTCACCAACATTGCCCGTTTATCAAGCATTGTTCGGTATTGTTGTAACTCTTTAGGAAATTGGTTCACATCCGCACTAATCAGATGGCTTTTGATCTTCGTCTTAAAATAGTCAAACCAGAAGCAAGAGAGTTGAGTTAAGACCTTACCCCGGTCGGGAATGCCATCTTGTAATACAACATCAAAGGTTGAGACACGGTCAGTAGCGATGATTAAAAGAGCGTCATCTATTTCATAAATATCGCGCACCTTACCCCGTTTGAATAACTTTAAATCAGATAGTTCGGTTTTAATCAATGCCTCTAGCATTTCCTCATTTCTTACCAATTGGAATAATATATAATGGTTCGGCTTTAATTCCTAAAATCTCTTTTACCCGTTCATCGCTGAACGCACCAACCATCACAGTCCCTAACCCCATTGTTTCGCATTGCAGATGGACATTTTGTCCGCAATGCCCGGCTTCCATATGGACATAACGAACTCCCCGTTCGCCATAACGACCGGTCGTTCGCCGATAGATACAAGTTAAGACAATGGTGATGGGCGCTTTGGCAATAAAGGCTTGTCCCCAGGCAGCGCCAGCTAAATCGTTGCGAACATCTTTTTCTTTTATCATCTCGATACTATGGTCATCTGGTTCATATTTATAGACACCCGAAGCAAGTCCGGTCACATTACCTACCACCAGGTAAACATCTAAGGGATAAGTAGCACCGGCCGATGGCGCAGTCCTGCCACCCCATTCGGCAGTTTTGCCTTGACAAGCCCATAAGAGTTGTGATACCTCTTCTAAGGTTAATGGCTCATTTTTATAGGAACGAACCGACCGCCGATCCTTTAAGGCCTCTTCAACGCTTATTTTACTTGAATATTTCGGTTCCGGTAATTTCACCTTTTCTCCTTTCTTTGGTTTTTGGCTAAAACCTGACATTATTATCCCTAAGCCGAAACCAATGATAAGGATTTTCTTAAGCATCACTTCCTCCCTAACGATTTTGACTTGTTCAAAACTTCTCTTTCGAGATTTTTTCGGTAATCTTGCAATTTTCTCTTTAAGTCTTTATCGCTCAGGGCTAAAATTTCCGCAGCCAATATTGCCGAATTGATTGCTCCGGCTTTACCGATTGCTACGGTTCCAACTGGTACGCCCTTCGGCATCTGGACAATAGAAAAAAGCGAGTCGAGTCCATTTAATTCTGAACCAAGTGGGACACCGATAACTGGTAAAGTGGTATAAGCGGCAACCAAACCAGGTAGATGGGCGGCGCCACCTGCCCCGGCGATAAATATTTTAATACCCTTCTTTTCCGCTTGTTTCACATAGCTTCGAACCGCCTCCGGTGTCCGATGCGCCGAAAGAATCTTTATCTCAAAATCAATGCCAAAGTTCTCAAGCATCTTTGCGGTCTCTTGCATAATCGGTAAATCGGTATCACTACCCAAAAGAATACTTACCATTTTGCCTCCTAAGTCTTATTATAACCATTTTTCTTATTTCGTAAATAAAAAATTTTGAATTAAATGATTGACAGTCCACCAAAAAATTGTATAGTTATATTGAAGCAATGAAACAAGGAGGCACAAAATGAAGAACCTGATGGTTATCTTGTTATCTGTACTGGCAATTGGATTCGCCCTGCCGATTACCAGTGCACCGGAATTTCCGGACAAGTTTGTTGCTGGGCATTTAATCGTCCAATTCAAACCGGAATATCGTGGCCTAATTAACATTCAATATCAAGACGGTATCGCCTTAACTGGTATTCCTGCAGTTGATAAATTGAATCACTTTTACAAGACCCAAACGATTGACAAAGCTTATCGCAACCCAAAACCTAATGAAAATGCCTTAAGATTGGGCATTGATTTGGTCTATCTATTTGTCTTTCCAGAAACATTAAAAGTTATTGATTTAATCGCTGCCTATAAAAATTGTCCGGCAATTGAGTATGCGGAGCCAAATTTTGTCTTTAAATTAGACTACGTGCCAAATGATTCCCTCTATTCGCAACAATGGCACCATCGTAATTTACAATGTGAACGCGCCTGGGATATTTGTCAGGGTGATACGCTGGTTTGGGTAGCAATCATTGACGAAGGATTGGAATGGACGCATCCGGATATTGAAGATAATCTCTGGATAAATCCGGAAGAAGATATTAACCACAATGGCCGATTTAACCCAGGTCCACCACCCGGTGGCGACGAAGATGGGGTGGATAATGATGGTAATGGCTATATTGATGATGTAATTGGTTGGGATTTTTACGGCTGGGACAACAATCCAATCAATGAGACGATGGATGAAAGTCACGGTACACTCTGTTTTGGGGCAGCGGTTGCGGTATCAGACAATCAGCGCGGTGTCACCAGCATTGGATTTCACGCCCGGGGCACGGCTTTGCGTTGCGGCGATGCCACCGGTATTTATACCTATTGTGCAATTCAAGCCCTATATTATGTTGCAGACAATGGCGCATTTGCAATTAGTATGAGTTGGGGCGGCTCTGGCTATCAATCATCTTTAGATTATGCGATTCAATATGCCTGGTCACAAGGTTGCGTCTTAAGTGCATCAGCTGGTAATACCTATTCAGGTGGTGCACCCCGTTATCCAGCTTGTTATGACCATGTGATTGCCACTGCCGCATCCGACCGTTTTGATCGTCGTTCAATCTGGTATGGCGGCGAACAATCTAATTATGCGCCTTGGGTTGACTTAGCCGCACCGGGCACTGATGTCTATTCAACTGATGTCGGAAATCGTTATATGCGGGAATTTGGAGGCACCTCAGCCGCTTCACCTTGTGTCGGTGGGTTAGCAGTTCTTTTAAAGTCAGCCTATCCAACTATGACCAATGCCGAATGCACGACTCGAATCTTCCAGTCCTGCGACTCGATGCCGGATTCAACCTACCGGCTTGGACTTTTAGGACACGGCCGAATCAATGTCGGTAAGGCGATTCATCAGCCAATTCGCTGTTATCTCCAAATGACCGATTATCGAATTGTTGACCGAACTGGTAATAACAACGGCTATCCGGACTTAGGTGAGACTTGTGCCGTGGTTATCACTTTGATGAACGACCCTTATTGGCAAACTGCAACCAATGTTTCAGCTACAATGACCACTCTTGATACCACAATCACAATTTTACATCCTACTGCAACATTCCCTGATATACCAGGTGGCACAAGTCGAAACTGTTCAGCCGATTCCTTTATCTTTTATGTCCACCCCAATGCAGTTCCGCACCGTGTGAGATTCGCCATCACTAAAGATGCGACACCACCCAGTTACGATTTAGACGAACAGTTAACCATTCCGGTTGGTGCACCAAGGGTCCTTTTGGTTGATGATGACGATGGTGGCAATATTGAGCAATGGTATAAACAGGCTTGTGATAGCCTTGGCGTCCTTTATAAACTATGGACGGTTACTGCGCAAGGTTCACCACCCCTTGACACTTTAAATCATTATCCGGTGGTAGTTTGGTTCTGCGGTCTTGATAGCACTCAGACTTTAACCAACAGCGATATTACCGCACTTAGTTCCTATTTAGATAATGGTGGCAATCTTTTCTTATGCGGCCAGAATTTGGGCCAAGAAATCGGTAGCCAACCATTTTATACCAACTACCTTCACGCCCGTTATCTACTCAATCGAGTAACCACTGGTTCAATGCCCCGAGTCAGAGGAATTGATGGCGACCCGATTGGTAATAGCAGTACTGATACTTTAGCCTTGATGGGAACTGGTGGCGCCAATAATGCGTTATCAATGGACGGTATTCAGCCGATTGGCGGTGCAACCGGTAGCCATCACTATGTCGCTAATCCAGATACGATTTATGGTGGTATCCATTATTCCAATACCTATAAAGTGGTCTATTTTGGATTTCCCTTTGAGGCGATTGCTGGCAACCCTACCCGCTACACTCAGAAATGGGTTATAATGGCACGAATTCTCACTTTCTTTGGCGAAGTGTTACCACCAGCCGAAATAAAAGAAGCACCAAAGACCTTTGTTAAAACCAACTTACCTGTCTTATCCTTGGCTCCTAATCCATTCGCAAAACAGGTAGCTATTAAATTGCTGATCAGTAATTACCAGAATGCCCAATTGAATATCTATAATGCAGCGGGTAAATTGGTAAAGAGTTTCAAGCGCCTTGTTACCAAATCGGTTATTTGGGATGGCACTGATTTCAATAATCGGCAACTACCAAACGGTGTCTACTTTGTTGAGCTGAGGCAAGGCAGTAATCTGAGCAGTGATAAGGTTTTACGGATGCGATAAGTTAACTTTTACAATTTTGGGATTGGGAAATTGGCTAATTTGCCTTAAATTAAACACCAATAACCAGTCATTACAACAAGTTTGGAATTGAATCTCTAATTTAGTTCAAAGCCCACTTTATACTCTGTCATCACTACAATTGCCTTACCGACCTTCTAATTGGTTTCAATATCAAAGGCAAAAGCCGATACCGCGATTGATTAAAAACTAAATTAATGACCAGCTCCTTAACCGAACCTCCGGTTTACCCACCCGGCTACCCTCTGGATAGTCTACTTGGTAATCCGCTGGTCAACCTACCGGGCAAGCGAGTAGGCTATATGGCTGGCAAACTGGTTGACTATGGAGCAGCCTAGCCCATAGGCTAGCCCCCGGGCTAGCCGGTAGGCAAGGGGGTGGTCAACCCACCGAACTGCCCAGAGGCTAGCCCACCGGCTTACCTACTGAATAGCCCGAAAAGCCATTTGGGAAGTAGACCGATAACTCAATTTTTATACAATTATTAAAGTAAACAAAATGGCTAATGGTATAAGTATATGCAATATAAAATCTTAGAAGAGCGAACGGGTTAAATCGTAGATAAGACTTAAGGGTAATTAAAAACCAAAGGGCAATACCAAGTCTCTCTTATACCTAAACTACTTTTACCGGGTAAACTACTATTTAAATTTCTAATAGTTAAAAGAAATTCTTATTTTATCTTTAAAAAATTTCCGGTTGAAAGGAACTCAACGCATCAGTCTTGGTTCTTCGATTTTGGCGATACGTTGAAAATAGCGTTCAATCCATTCTTGGGCAAATATTCGGTTCGAGCAGAAGACAATCTGTAACTTTGGAAAATTGGCAAAGAGTTCAGCGATAACCTCTGCCACAAATCCTGCTGAATAGAATTTACACTTCTTCGGATCAATTAAATCGGAATAATTCGTCTCGATCAGCAAGGCACAGTACTTATAAGACTCAATCATCTCTAATAACCGTGCCTTCAGGACGTCAAAGGTTGCGATTTCATGGATAAAGCCATCTTTGGTCTTACGCTCCACTACTGCAATTATTTTACCGTTCGACAATTTTAAGGCATAGTCACCAATAGGCAAATTGATTTTCTCAATAGTATATTTGGGAAAACTGTAACCGTAGCGTTCTCTTTTATCACAAACAATAGTCAAATCGCGCCGCTTACCGGCTTCGGAAAGGTAAGCACCGCCGCGGTGGGCAACTGCTGATGCCTGGGTAATCCAGAAAGTTTGCTCGTAAGTCTTTCCCGGCTTGGTTTTTGATTGTTTTTCCACGGTTAAGAACCAAGACCGTTTCTTCACCTTGCGGTCTAAAATTACTACCAACTTCCGACCGTAACGGGCAAGTTTCTTAATATCACAGGAATCTAATAATTCCAATTCTTTCGGTAGTTGGTCTTCAGTCAACCCTTGACCTGGGATACAAAAAATATTTTTCCCCGGACCGGGCCATTTATCCTGCACCGCATAACTTAAAAATTTACCAGCCTCGTGCTCAATCAATAAAAGATAAGGGAATCGTTTACTTGCTTGTTGATATATTAACCAACGCATTGAGAACCTAATCAATTTATCAATAAGAAAAGGCTATGTCAATGAATTAAATAACAACAAATTTTTAAACTATTACTTAATACTTGAAAATTTAATCTTTTTCAGTATATTTTAACTAACAATGGATTTGTCTTTTTACCTCGAATTTTTCCCAACCAATTTATTCGATAAAAAAAGGCGATTAGTGATTTGGCTTTTGTTAATTTTAAGGAGGCATAATGGAGACCAAATATCTTAATATTGAAAGGGAGGACCGAATTGCGGTCGTCACGATTAATCGTCCACCTGTTAATGCGTTGAACACCGAGGTGGTTTTAGAAATCGAGCAGGTATTTGAAGAATTGGGCAAAGATGAAGAGTTGCGGGTAGTTATCTTAACCGGTGCCGGCAAGGCATTTGTTGCCGGTGCTGATATTAATGAAATGAAAGACTTTGACCCAATTCACGCTCGCGAATTTGCTCAGAATGGTCACCGGGCTTTAAACAAAATTGAAGGTATTAACAAACCGGTTATCGCCGCAATTAATGGTTATGCCTTGGGTGGTGGTTGCGAGATTGCCTTGGCCTGCGATTTTCGAATTATGGCTGATACCGCTAAGATTGGTCAGCCCGAGGTTAATTTAGGTATCATTCCTGGTTTTGGTGGTACCCAACGGCTATCACGGCTTTGTGGCATTGGTATTGCCAAAGAATTGATTTATACTGGTGAAGCGATTGATGCTAACGAAGCGCTCCGTATCGGATTAGTCAATAAGGTTGTTCCAGCCGACAAACTTTTAGAAATTACCAAAGAGACAGCAAAAAAAATTGCCAGTAAAGGTCCAAGGGCGATTCGTGCTGCTAAGATGACAATCAATCAGGGTATTGATACCGACCTCCACTCGGCAAATTCTTTAGAAATAAGGCAGTTCAGTGCCTGCTTCGGTTCCGGCGAACCGAAGGAAGGGATGACCGCATTTTTAGAAAAAAGAAAACCGAATTGGTAAAGAATTAATTAAGAAGAGAAAGGAGTTAAAATGGATATCGTAATCACTGGTGCTGCCCGTACCCCGGTTGGGAGATTTTTGGGTAGCCTTGCTACATTGTCGGCACCGCAACTTGGAGCGGTTGCTATAAAAGCTGCAATCGAACGTTCCAAAATTAATCCACAAAATATTGATGGTGTCATTATGGGGCATGTCTGCCCGGCCGGTTTAGGCCAAGCTCCAGCCCGTCAAGCACAAATCAAAGCTGGGCTTTCCCCAGAAATTCCAGCCCTTACAGTTAATAAAGTCTGTGGCTCAGGAATGATGGCAATCGTCTTGGCGGCACAGCAGATTAAAGCCGGTGACGCTAAAATAATTGTAGCCGGTGGTCAGGAATCAATGAGTAATGTTCCATATTATTTATACCAATTACGTACTGGTAACAAAATGGGTGATGTGAAGTTGAAAGATGGTATGATTTACGATGGTATCTGGTGTGCTTTCGAAGATGTCCATATGGGTGTATTAGGTGAGTTTACTGCCGAACGCTCGGGCATCACCCGCCAAATGCAAGACGAGTGGGCATACAATAGCCATCGGAAAGCGGTTGCAGCAATCCAAGCCGGTAAATTTAAAGCCGAAATCGCCCCGGTCTCTATTCCCCAAAAGAAAGGTGAACCAGTGATAGTTGATACTGATGAAGGACCACGCGCTGACACAACCTTAGAAGCACTGGCAAAATTGCGTCCTGCCTTTAAAGAAGGTGGCACAATCACTGCTGGTAACGCCTCAAGCATCAACGATGGTGCTGCCGCTGTGGTTGTGATGGCAAAAGAGACTGCCGAGGAATACGGAATCAAACCCTTAGCTAAAATCACTGGTTATACTACGGCGAGTGTCGAACCAAAAATGCTATTTTATGCGCCAGTGAAAGCGGTTCAGAAATTAACTAAAATGCTTGGGGTTGATGTGAACTACTTTGATTTAATTGAAATCAATGAAGCTTTCAGTTCACAAACCTTGGCCGATATCAAAGAACTCGGTTTAGACCCAAATAAAGTGAATGTAAATGGCGGGGCAGTGGCATTGGGTCATCCGATTGGCGCCAGCGGCGCTCGAATTGTGGTAACGCTCCTTTATGCTTTAAAGGACCGAAACTTGAAAAAAGGGTTAGCCGCAATCTGTTTAGGTGGTGGTGAAAGTGTCGCGATGAGCGTCGAACTGATTTAAAATATATCACAATCAGCCCCTTCTTCAAATAAAAAGAAGGGGCTTTAAATTTAATGATTTTTGAAACAAAATCGTCGGATGAAACGATTGAACTTGGTATTCGGCTTAGTAAAGTTTTAACCAACGGAATGGTTGTTGGATTTTTTGGCGAGCTGGGCAGTGGTAAGACGACGATGATTAAAGGTGTTGCCAAAGGGTTAGGGGTCAAAGAATTGGTCAAAAGCCCATCCTTCGTTATGGTCACCGAATATCAAGGTAGAATGCCAGTCTATCATATTGACCTGTATCGAGTCGGTAATCCCAATGAATTGATTGAACTCGGTCTTGAACAATATCTTTACGGTGATGGTGTTTCACTTATCGAATGGGCGGAACGAGCCCAAGATGTTCTTCCCGAAAGTATGGTCAAGGTCAAAATTGAGATTATCAATCATAACCAAAGGAGGATAATAATAAATAACCTAAATCAACCAATTTAATCTACTCAAGTATCGCTTGCGCGATTCGTTCAGCAGCGCCCGATTGACCAAGTAATTTTTTAACCTTTGATAATTTTTCAACAATTTCGCCAGTCGGTTTTTTAAGATAGTCAACTATCACCGGATATAATTTCTTTAAATTGGGCTGGATGAATTCAGAAACAACATCTTCTTGTAAAATGATATTGGTTAAAGTAAACCACCTAATCTTCACTAAGCATCGAGCCAAAAGATAGCTGGGCAAAGACAGCCGGTAAACGGCAAGATGGGGAATTTTAAGAATTGCCGCCTCTAAGGCTGCGGTTCCGGAACATAGGACAATTAAATCGGATTTTGCCATTATTTGATACTTTTGCTCGGTTATGAAATGAAGCGATTCCATCTCTGGTGAATTTTTGCACTTTTCGGCAATAACAAAGCCATAGAGATTAGTAAATTCGTTCTGCAACTTTTTAAAGACCGCCAACATCAAAGGCAAATGATTTTTAATCTCAATCTCCCTTGACCCGGGCATAAAAGTTATGATTTTGGCTGAAGCTGGAATCGAATTTAAGACTGTGCATTCGGAACGAATTTCTTGCTCAATATAATCTAACAAGGGGTTGCCTAAATAAATAGCGTTAATCCCCAAATCTTGGAAAAATTTTTCTTCAAAAGGAAACAAACAGACCACCTTATCGGTACTTTCTTTTAAATCTTTTGCGCGCCATCTCCCCCACGCCCAAATTTGTGGAGGGGCGAAATAGATAATCTTTGTCCCTAAATTTTTCAGCCGCTTTGCCAATTTTAGATTAAAGCCACTAAAAGCGATTGGCAAAAAGACATCGGGACTAATTAAAACTAAATCGCTAACTACCGCTTCAAAAATCCTTTTGAGCCGTAAATAATTAGTCAGTCCTTCGAAAAACCCAAAGGTTGCTAAATCCTTTGAACTTCTTATAATTTTAACGCCGCTTTTTTTCATTAACTCGGCACCAATCCCCAAAATCACAAGGTTGTTATTGAGCTTTTTAAGTGCGCTGGCGATAATTGAACCATAAAGGTCCCCTGAAGGTTCGCCGGTAGCAATGAATACTTTTTTAATGGATTTACTTAAACCGGTCAAAAAAATTTACCGATATAACGAGCGTTGTGTCTCGACCACCTCTAAGATTCGAACGATAAATTTTCCAATATATGGGACATCAACCACGCGGCGTAAAAGAAAAAGGATTAAAAGTGTTTCGGCCATTTGTTCAGATTAATTTATTACCATTGATAACCAGTTCAAATTTGCATTCCAGAAAATCAGCGGCTTTGCGCGAGATTAACATTCGGGAAAGGAAAATCTCAAAGTATTCCATCACTGGTGCGATATTAGTATCAACAATTAAATCGAAAACAATTCTTCGCTCTTTGCGGTGAACCGTTAATGTCGAACGTTTTACTGCAAAGTTAACTCGGTCATGAATATCAAATTTAACAAACTCGGGATTCCGCACCCGACTCCGATGCACATCCGCCTTATCCGCCAGAATCAAAGCCGCGGAAATTTCTGAAACCGGCGTTCCGTTTTCTTCGTGATGATTACCAATCGCAGCAATAACTTCGGAAATCTCTTTTGAGGAAAATCCCAAGCGACTCAAAATGTCTTTGGCAATCAAAGCGCTGCTCTGTTCGTGACGTTCCCGACTAATCACATTGCCGATGTCATGTAAATAACCAGCAATGGCGGCAAGTTCTGCTATCCTTTCATCATAGCCGAGGTCTAAAAGAATCTGCTTGGCATTTTTGGCAACCAGTCGGGCATGTCTTGAGCCATGTTCGGTATAACCGATGATTGCCAAATACTTATCCGCCTGGGCAATATAACTTATTACTTCGGGGTCTTTCTTAATTTTATTAAGCGTGAGCACAAAAATATGATAACAATAATTTGAAATAAGTCAATTCAAGATAGCTGTAGCCAAAAGGTTAGATATCAAAGGTGTCGTCTTTTATCTCATAAAGCCGCCCTAATCCCAAACCAAAGTTTTGGGCAATGAGTTCAACCTCCATCGGTTTCAACTCAAAGATTTGCCAAACCTTGGAGCCGTCGGGACCATAAAAAGATACATCATAACTCTGTTCCGATTTTGGCAACCAATCCGAAGAAACCGCAAAACTCGGTTCAATAAATAAGGTTCCATTGGTAGTGTGGATATTTAGCGAACTTATCATTACGGGTATCGCCATCCATACCTCCTTTTCCCTTTCAATCTAATTATAATATAAATTTTGAAAAAAGTCAATAAAAATTATCTACAAACCAAAAACTTTTCTGTTAAAATAAAAACCTGATTTAAATTCTTACGGTCTAAGTGCCAACAAACGAAAGAAGTTGTGAAAAACTGCTTATGATATAGGTGGGATTAAATGATTTAAGGTATTGGGCACTGCGAAAGCCATAGGTTACCGCACAAGTATCAACCTTTGCCGACTGACCACAAAGAATATCTTGTTCAGTATCGCCAACAAAAAGCGCTTCATTCGGCTGGCAATCCAAGACTTCAAGGGTTGCTAAGACTGGCTCGGGATTAGGCTTATGTTGTCTTCCTTCCAACCAGCCTCGAACATAATGAAAATATGGCTTTAGCCCAAACGCCTCAATTACCATATCGGCTTGAATTTGATGTTTAGTGGTTATCACCGCCATCCGAATTCGATTTTTGCGTAATTGCTTAAGAGTTGCCATTACATCGGGAAAAAGTTTGGTGTGGTCTCGAAAATGCCTTTCATAATATGACCGATAGGTCTGTTCAAACAAAGTAATCTGTTTTGGTGAAAAGTTATAACCAAGATTTTGGCAGATTTCGGCAAGTGGTTTCCCAACTTGAGCAATGATTTCGTCACTATTGGGTGGTGTTTTGGAACTATCCAGTTTTTTCAATGCGTAACTAACCGCAGTACTTAAATCTTGGCGGGAATCAATTAGGGTGCCATCTAAATCGAAAAGCAGCACCTGGTAAGATTTAATTTAGTTACCTCCTCGGTGCACGAAGAATGGCGTAACTTAGATAAATAAAAGGTGCATCAATCAAGCCAATAATGCATTTGGTAACAATTTGACCAATGATTAAAGGTAGGACCGGTGCCTTGCCATAAAATGCTAAAAAGACAAAAATGAAACTATCCAAAGCTAAACTTGGCACATCGCTTAAGACATTGCGCAACCAAAGGTGTCGTTCGTGGGTTAATCGCTGTAACCAGGCAAAAATAAAGGCATCAAAGTTTTGGCTGATAAAAAAGGCGATCCAACTTGCCAAGATGATTCTTGGCACCAGCGACATTATTTCCTGCCAGGCTTTATGTGCCTGCCAAAACGAAGCGGGTAACGCGACCGTCGCCATTAAGATAAATAGAACCATAAAGACTTGGGTTATTAGAGCCTGAAGAATCATCCGACGCACCGCTTTCGGACCGAATGCCTGATTAACAATATCAATCAACTGAAAGGTAAAAGGGAAAATTAGCACACCGGCTGGAGCATAGACCGTAAAAATACCGAAATTGAAAGCAAGAATCTTTGCTGCCAGAATCTGCGCCATTGCCAAATAGATGATATAGAGTGCCACCGCCATATCCGAAAAACCGTGCTGTCGAATATACCAAGCAATTAGGACACTAGCCAGGGCAACCGTAAAGAGCCAAAGGAAAAATACTAATAACACATTAGCCTACTGTTTCAGTTGTTATCACTTTTGGCTCTTCTGGTTGTTTTGGAATTTGGGTTTGAAGTTTCGCGCGTTCTTTTCTTCTTTTTCTTTTTAGGCGAAATTTGAGACGACGTCGCTTTTGTTTACTCTTACTTCTCGCCATTGCCCTCCTTTTATTCAATCACTTTATAGACAATGTCATTCTCATGAACATGAGCTGAAACCTTAAGTCCGATTGATTGTCCCTTTTCTGCCTTTTCGATATTCTTATGTTCAATTTGCATTGACTCAACCTTTTGGGTCAAATCAGTAGTGTGCCCTTTGATATGGATCATATCGCCAATTTTTAAGTCGCCGTCGGTTAGTTCAACAATCGCCACACTAATTTTATTAAAAAAGTGGGTCACTTTACCGACTTTATTTTCAGTCATTTTTGCCTCCTTTCTCTTTAATTCCTATCATTATGGATAGACCTTTTCTAAGAGTCGAGGAAAAGGAATCGTCTCACGAACATGATGGACCTTACAAATCCAGGCAACAGTCCGTTCGATTCCTAAGCCAAAACCGGAATGGGGAAAACTCCCATAGCGGCGCAAATCCAAATACCATTCAAAAGCTTGTTTTGGCAACTTATTCTCCTCAATCCTTTTTTCAAGGGTAGCTAAATCATCTTCTCTTTGTCCACCGCCAATAATCTCACCATAACCTTCCGGAGCCAGTAAATCAACACCCAATACCAATTTTTCATCTTTGGGGTCGCTCTTCATATAAAACGCCTTGCACTGCCGAGGAAAGCGATGAATGAAGACTGGCTTATCGAATGATTCGGATAGGATAGTCTCCTCATCACCGCCAAAATCTTCACCCCATTCCACCTTTTGACCCTTTTTATTTAAAATCTCTAATGCCTCATTGTAAGTGATTCGGTAAAATGGTTTTTTGATATTGGCTAATTTTGTAATATCTCGCTCCAAAGTCTTTAATTCCTCGTTCCGCTTATTAAGAACTCGGTCAAGCACATAACAGATTAAATCTTCAGCTAAATTAATAATATCATCTAACTCAAAAAAAGCCACCTCTGGCTCTAACATCCAGAATTCGGTTAGATGCCTTCGGGTCTTTGACTTTTCGGCGCGAAAAGTTGGACCAAAACAATAGACCTTACCAAACGCCGCGGCTGCCGGTTCGTTATAAAGTTGGCCAGATTGGGTAAGGTAGGTCTTTTGACCAAAATAGTCAACTTCGAATAGAGTGGTGGTTCCTTCACAAGCAGCTGGTGTAAAGATTGGAGCATCCACCAAAATAAAACCTCGGTCATCTAAAAAATCGCGACAAGCCTTAACAATCTCCGAACGGATCCTGATTATTGCATGTTGCCGTCGGGAACGCAACCAGAGATGGCGATGTTCCATCAGAAATTCAATACCATGTTCTTTCGGAGTAATTGGATAGTTCTTGGCTTCTTGAATCAGTTTTAAGTCTTTGGCGATTAACTCATATCCACCGGGTGCTCGTTTATCCTCTCGGACTGTACCGGTCACGGTTAAAGAAGACTCTTGGGGTATCCGGTCAGCTAAGTCGAATGCCTCAGCCGAGACATCTTTTTCGGAAAAGACAGTTTGTAAAAAACCGGTACCATCCCGAACAATTAAGAACCGAACTTTGCCCGAAGAACGTTTATTATACGCCCAGCCGTGAATCGTCACTTCCTTACCAACATATCGAGCAAGTTCTTCAATAAACATAATCTGATTTTATTGTTAAATGATGACTTGTCAAGGCGAAAACTTAATCACCTATGGTGTTAAACGGTAGCGGTCACGGGGAAAAAAACTCGCTTCGCGGACATTCTTTAACCCTAAAATCTGTTGCGTCAATCGTTCGGTGCCAATTGCTAAGCCTCCGTGCGGCGGCATACCATAACGAAAAATTTCTAAATAAAATTCAAATGAGTTAGGGTCCATATTAAATCGTCGGATGTTCTCCACCAGCATATTGTAATCGTGAATCCTTTGACTACCGGTTGTCACCTCTAACCCTTTGTAAAGCAAATCAAAACTTTTAGTCAGACCGGGATTTTCTAAGTCAGGCATTGTATAAAATGGTCGAGCCGAAGCCGGGTAATTGGTGATATAGACAAAATCCGAACCGTATTTTTTTTGGGTATATTCACAGATTAATTTTTCACCTTCCGGGTCTAAATCATCAGGTCGGGACGATTCTTTGCCAAATTCCTTCTTGATAATATTGATAGCATCAAGTAATCTGATTTGAGGAATCTCTTTAATCTCAGGCAAATCAACTTGATATATTGCCAATTCCTTAGCACAATTGGTTCTTAGATTGTTAAAAAGATACTTCAAGAAGGCGATTTCTAAATCGATCACCTCTTGATAAGAATCAATAAAGCCCATTTCAAAATCTAAACTCAAATATTCATTGATATGCCGAGAGGTGGCATGGTCTTCAGCCCGATAGACAAAACCAATCTCAAAAACTCGTTCATAACCCGCGCCAACCAGCATCTGTTTATAGAATTGAGGACTTTGGGCTAAATAGGCTTTCTGTTCGAAATATTGAATGGGAAATAAAGCCGTTCCGCCTTCAGTTCCTTGGGCAATAATTTTTGAGGTGTGAACCTCTAAGAAATCGTTCATTCGCATAAATTCGGCAAACGAGCGACAAATTTCCGCTTGGACTCTAAAGACACTACCAATTTCAGGATTTCTTAAACTGAAGGGGCGGTGGTCAAGAATCATATCAATCTTCAGATTCAACATTTCCTGCGACCGGTTCACTTCAAATGGCAACGGTGCCAAAGTTTTCGCAATCACATCAATCTTTTTAACCTCGACTTCGATACCGCCAGGCGCCTGTGGTTCCTCTTTTACTTTGCCCCAAATCGCTACAGCACTTTCGCGTTCCAACTCCGCCAGATTAATTTGTTTGGCATCCGTGACAATGGTTTGCACTATTCCACTACGGTCACGCAATAGAATAAAGGCAATCTTGCCTAAGGGTCGGATTTGGTGAATCCAACCTTTTAGCAAAATTTCTTTGCCGATATAATTTCTTACTTCACGGGCTAAAACTCTTTCCATTAGCTTTAAATCTACCCTTAAATTGCGCTGGTGTCAAGCCGAAAGGATAATTTATTGACTTCGTTTGGCTTTAAATTTATACTTTGGTAAAGGAACAACGGTGAATAAGGTTTTCGAGAATATTGAATTGCGAACCAATTTAGTAAAAATTGTGCTGAAGTCAGTACCCGATAAACCAGGAACCGCCAGTCAAATCTTTTCCAGTTTAGGCGAAGCCGGCTTCAATGTTGAAATGATTACCCAAACCAGCACAACCAAGGAACATTGCGATATTGCCTTCACCATAAAAGCCGACGAAACCGAAAAGGTTTTACAACACTTAAAAGAAAAATTGCCTGAAATAAAGGTATCCGATATTTTAGTTGACCGCAATGTGGCGATGATTTCAATCTTTGGTAAAGAATTAGCTCACACTCCAGGTATTGCAGGTAGAGTTTTCTCAATTCTTGCCCAAAAAGGAATTAATATCGAGATGATTAGTGCTAGTCTAACTGTCCTTTCCTGTTTGGTGCAAAAAGATTTTGCTGAAGCAGCGGTGGTGGCAATTAAAACCGAATTAAAATAAGTGTGCTTTTAGTATTCACGAAAAAAAGTTTTTTTGACTTATGAACCGAAAGATAAAAGAAACCCTATCTGGTTATTGTTATCTTTTACCCGCTTTAATTATCCTAATCATCTTCCGAATCATTCCCATCTTCTATTCGGTTCGGATAAGTCTGTTCGATTGGGGGATGGCTGGACCAAGAAAATTTGTTGGATTAAAAAACTACCTTGATGTCTTATCCGACCCAGTTTTTTGGCAGTCACTACTCAATACCGGTTGGTATGTCATCTTTTCAGTTCCTCTGATGCTCTTTTTGGCTCTGTTTATTGCTCTACTTCTTAATACTAAGATCAAGGGATTAGGTATTTATCGCACCGCTTATTACTTGCCAGTGGTTACTTCAATTGTTGCGGTCTCCGTGGTCTGGAAATGGCTACTAAACCCAGAACGTGGACTATTAAATTACTTGTTATCTTTTATTGGAGTTTCGGGTATCAGATGGTTAGAAGACCCAAGAGGTCTCTTCGATATCATCTTTTCGGCAATCGGTATAAAATTGCCATCAATATTAGCCGGACCATCAATTGCAATGGTGGCCTTAATCATTATGTCAGTCTGGAAAGGACTTGGCTATAATATCGTCATTTATCTGGCTGGATTACAGAATATCCCCAATCAATACTATGAGGCAGCAAAAATTGATGGTGCAGGCAGATGGTCAATCTTTAAGAATGTCACTTGGCACTTAATCTCACCAACCACTTTTTATATTTTGATTATGAGCACGATTGTGGCTTTTGAGACCTTTGCCCAGGTCTGGATAATGACCGGACCACCGCCAGGTGGACCATTAGGCACAACCCGGGTCGTAATGTATTATTTCTATGAACAGTCATTTGAATTATGGCGATTGGGTTATGGCGCGGCGATTGCTTTTTTTGCCTTTTTAATCATTCTCAGTTTGACCATCTTACAAAGAGTCGTCTTAGAAAAAAGGGTTCATTATGCCTAAACCAAATTTTAAATTAATACCAGTTCACTTAATCTTAATTTTGGGTGGAATTCTTATGATTCTACCCTTTATCTGGATGGTTCTCACGTCATTAAAAACACCCTTAGAGGCATTGCGTTTTCCGCCTACCTGGCTACCTGAAGTTTGGCGTTTTGCCAATTATCCCGAGGTATTTCAAGAGATTTCCTTTTTCCGTTACTTTCTCAATACTATTTTCATTACGGCAGTCACCCTATTTGGTATTCTTTTCACCGGTGTTTTAGCTGCTTATGCCTTTGCTCGGATTGAATTCTGGGGAAGAGAAGTTCTGTTTATGGTCTTCTTGGCGCTGATGATGATTCCTCTGCCGGTTTATTTAGTTCCTTCTTATATGATTCTATACAATTTAGGTTGGATTGATACCTATTGGGCGATGATTGTTCCTTGGATGGTGAATATCTTCTCAATATTTATGTTAAGACAGCACTTCAAGACCTTGCCTCAAGATTTATTTGATGCGGCAAAGATCGATGGCTGTAGTAGATTTAGTACTTTATGGCGAATTGTCGTTCCTTTATCCAAAGCACCTCTGATTGCGATTGTGGTATTTAACATCATAGCCAGTTGGAATTCATTCTTCTGGCCTTTGATTGTCACGCACAGTGACTCAATTCGACCAATACAGGTTGGCTTGGCTTATTTCTCTCGGGAACAGTCAACCAATTATACTTTATTAATGGCAGCATCAACTCTAACGATTTTACCACTAGTCATTTTATTCTTCTTTGCCCAGCGCCACATTATCGAATCCTATGCCCGTAGCGGCTTAAAAGAATGATTAAACTCATTTAATCAAACCAGTTTTAGGATTGTTGCTTTGTCCAGCAATTTCAATTCATTTTTATCTTCAATAAATCTACTAATATCTCGCTTCACTTGATTAAAGTCAATCTTTGCTAAATGTTCTTGCAAAAACTCTCGAAAGTTATTGGCATTAATATTTAGTTTCTTTTTTTCTGTCTGTTCAATCGCATTATTGAGTAATTTGAAATTGGGAACCGCTTTTCTGCCTAAATACCAGAGTAAATCGTAGAAATCCCTGCCCTTGGTATATTTTCGAAAAAAACAGGCATGGAGTTTAAGGGCATAAAGGGAGGAGATGTCAAAATGAGTAATCGCAAAGACAAAATGCCGGGTGATTAAAGAGGTCTCGATTTTAAAACCTTTAGGCGGATTGGCATCTACCTCCAGTGTGATTGATAGCTTTGCCGATTTTTGTTCAGTTAAACCCAACTGATATAAAACTTCTTTGAATTTAAGCATCGCGGTTTGAACTGGTGGTTTAGGCTGTTTTTTTATATCCAGTGTCAACCCGAATTTAGTTAAGTCATAACTAATTTTATTTAGCCAAGAGTTAAAGAGAGCTCTGAAAAAGTCAGGCAATTTTTCAATATCTTACAAAAACAGAAAACAGTAATCTGGTTATGACAAAGCCAAAATGTCCCCTTACGATAAACTTTTTCTTTTGGTTGTCAATCATCGGTCACCATTATAACGAAATCTTTGAACTAATCGGTCCTGATGATAGACTCTAATTTCTTTCCCAGGAATAATCCGAAGCGCAATCTCAACATCACCCCAATAAGCCCGATAATTAAAATTGGTCAATTGAAATGTCTGCCCCTTATAGCTAAAGGTATTGTCCTTCTTTACCTTGCGAGTCTCGCGCAAACAGAAAATCGCATCTAAATCACAATCCGCCGGTAACGGCTTAAAACAGGAATTCTTAAATCGCTCATCCGGAATTATCCCCGTAGTACTATGCACCCATTGACTACTGTAGCGGTCTAAATACTTTTCTAAATACCGATTTGCCGCAGCTAGCGTGGTAATACCATGCCTTTGAAATTCAATGGGTAAACGGGCTTGTAAGAAACCAAAGAAACGTTTAATTTTTCCTTTTTCATGCGGCGCATGGGGATGGGTGTTAAGGATAATAATTCCCAATTCCGCTAATGCCTGACTAATTTGCGTGTCTACCGCCTCCGGTGGTTTTTGATAATTGAAGTATAAAGAGAAATTAGTTCGATAGTATTTGAATTTAGCATCACAATCCGTATAAAGGGTCTCGAAGATACCATATTTCTCTACCGTTTTTCTTAAGACACCCATATTTTCCCAAGTGGTATCGTGTTCGGCAATTCGGGCGGCAAGTGGTTTTCTGGAGTGGTCGTCAAAGGTAGGGATTAACTTTAATTCCTTATCAATGGCTGGTAACCAATGATAAGGCGAGGTATCCATCTGGACCAATTTTCCGGCTTTTTCGGCTTCAAATCGTTTTCGGGGGCGTCGTTTCAGTTTAAGGTTTGGGGTGTGGAGTTGATTGTGAATGAGGATGGTGCGGACAGTTTCGTGAGAGATGGTTATGCCTTGTTCTTTTAGCAAGTCAGTCAGATGGCAATCCGCCATAGGCGGAATGGTGGGGAATTGTTGTTTAATGCTAATAATTTTCTGTTTAATTTCGGTGGTAGTTTTATTCCAGGGTGGTTTGGTACGTTTTTTCGGTAAGAGTCCCATTACACCAGAGGTTTTGAATATTTTGTATAATCGTTTGGCATGGCGGTAGGAGATTTTAAGTAATTCGCTGGCTTGTTTTAGTGAGATGGTACCTCTTTTTAACATCGGTCAGTATCACAATTCTATCTCCCAGTTTAACATACGATTTTGATGGTTCTTGCATTCGTCCTCTTTAAATAATAATATAAATAATAATAACTAAATAAAGGAGGAGGGGACATTTTCGTTTTGCAATTAAAGGGGACATTTTCGCTTTGCAATGACATTTGAAGGAATCGAACCTTGACATTTTGCTAATTTGCTTTAAAATGGTTAAAAGGAGTGATATGCCAGAAGAACAAAAGGGTCCACCAATCCAGGTTGAAATTGGTGAGAAAGAGTCTGAGGGCATTTATTCGAATTTTGTCTTGATTGCTCATTCGGCCTCAGAATTCATCATTGATTTTGCTCGTATCCTTCCTGGTCTACCTAAAGCTAAAGTCTTTTCTCGGATTGTTATGACACCACAACATGCCCGATTGCTCTTGAATGCTTTGGAGGAAAATATTAAGAAATTTGAAGACCGGTTTGGTAAAATCAAGGTTATGGGCAAAGAGGAGTCGACTAAAGGGCTCGGTTTTTAAGCCGCTGTTACTTGTTTTACCTTTTCGTTCACAGTTATGAAACAACACCTTCAATCTGGTGATGAGAGATTAGAACTTAGGATTGCCGATTTCCCATTCCGATGGTAATTAGTAATATCCTTGATAATCTTAAAAAAATTGCCCAAAGCCATGATAGCCGAGTCTATTTGGTCGGTGGACCATTAAGAGATAAACTTTTAGGAAGAAAGGTCAAAGACTTAGATATTGTCGTGGATAAATTGATTCACATTATTGGTAAAGATTTAGCTGCAAATCTTAATGCGAAGTTCCAATTTTATCAAAATTTCAATACCGGCACAATCATTTTGCCCCAAGCGAAAACCAATGGTAATTCAATTACGCATATTGATATCGCTCAGACTCGGAAGGAAATCTATTCCAAACCTGCCGAATTACCTAAAGTCGCTCCT
This sequence comes from Caldifarciminota bacterium, assembly GCA_039801565.1. Classification (GTDB taxonomy): domain Bacteria; phylum Hydrothermota; class Tepidihabitantia; order Tepidihabitantales; family JAOUPE01; genus JBDRUX01. Next base: position 7,017 of record JBDRUX010000002.1, on the reverse strand, counting down.
GCGGATTTGATTGCCGATTTATACCGAAGGGATTTCACTATCAATGCAATGGCTGAGGATTTAGTCAGCGGTGAATTGATTGATCCGTTTCGAGGTCGGGAAGATTTAAAAAACAAGGTCATCCGTGCCCTGCATCCAAAAAGTTTTATTGACGACCCGACCCGCATCTTTCGTGCCATCAGGTTCGCCGAAAGGTTCAATTTCAAAATTGAACCAAAGACCTTACAATGGCTGAGAAGCGCAGTTAATCAGAAATTAATCTCTCTTCTTTCGGGTGAACGGGTCTTAAACGAATTGCGCTTGATGGCAAAGGAACAAAATTGGGAAAAGATGATTAAACGCTTAAATCAAGAAAAAGTCTTTAGGGCATTATTCAATAAGAATTTAACAGGAAATTTTTTTAACCAATTACGAGAAGTGGCAAAAGTTAAAGATGCTAATCTTAGGTTAATTCACCTCTTAGCCCAATTTAAACTACCGGCTAATTTCCCAATAACCAAGGAAATGGCAACCGCAATAAAGGATTGGCAAGAGTTTCCTAAAGTCCGCAAGCAATTGGAAAAAGCAACTTATCCAAGTGAGGTCTATCGAATCCTTCGCCAATTTTCCAATGATGCCTTGAAAATTGCCCAATTGGTTGAAAATCCCAAGATTGCGATTAAAATTAAGAATTATTTGGAAAGGTATCAAATGGTGAAGACCGAACTCGGTGGCAATGATGTGAAGGCATTAGGAATAACACCGGGCGCCATCTATAGCGAACTTTTGGACCAAATCCTTTTGGCGCGATTGGATGGCAAAGTGAAGACACGCGCCGATGAATTAGAGTTATTAAAAAAGTTAGTGAGGCGAAATGTTAGATAATCCAATTTTGTTTCTCTTGCGGGCGCCGGCGATACTTTTTAATCTGACGATTCATGAGTTTGCCCACGGCTACATTGCGGATAAATTGGGTGACCCAACCGCTCGGCTTAATGGTCGCTTGACCCTTAATCCTTTAAAGCACTTAGACCCGATTGGCACAATTGCCATTTTTCTTTTCCATTTCGGTTGGGCAAAACCAGTGCCTTTAAATCCTTACAATTTCCGAAAGCCGCGGCGCGATATGATGCTGGCTTCAATTGCTGGACCAATCGCCAATTTGCTCTGCGCCTTGGTTTTTAGTCTTCTCATCCGTTTCTTTGCTCGTCCCTTACACGGTCTGCCGGCTTCAGCTTTTATGAAAATAATGCCAAGCAATCTTGGTGAATTTATCAGTGTCATCAGTTTCTCTTTCTTTTTCTATGGTTTAATCCTTGCCGCATTTAATTTAATTCCGATCCCACCGTTAGACGGTTCCAAAATCTTATATTATCTGCTGCCAGCAAATCTCGCTTACCAATATATGAGACTCGAGCGTTACGGATTTTTTATTCTATTGGGAATTATCTTTTTGGGGTCAGTGACCGGTGTGCCAATCCTTTGGTCTTTAATCCAACCCTTTATCGCTTTTTTCAGTTTTTTATTCCTGGGCCAAAGCATTCTATGAAAAATAAAAAATCGAAAGAACCGAAAAGGAAAAAACTTTCGGAAACTGGTTGGCGTTGGTTGACTAGCCTTTTAATTTTAGCGCTTTTAATCTTTATTTTTGCCAGTGTCTTCTCATTCGACTTGAACAAGAGGTCGCCGGAAACAAATTGGGGTGGAATTGTTGGACAAGCAGTAGCAAGCTGGTTGTCAAATATTTTTGGTCTGGGGACTTACTTAATCATTGTTAGTTTGGTAATTTGGTCGGTCCAGAGGCTTGCGAAACGCCGACGCTGGTTCTGGTTTGAAGCCGGTATCTATTGGCAAGTAGCCTTATTTCTAATTCTTTCCTTTGATTCCTATCTTGCAGGCACAAAAAATTTGGGTGGTGGTTTCGGTTATTGGCTCAGCCAAAGAATTTTTACTGGCTTAGGGATTATTTCTTTTACCCTGCCAATTTTATTAGGAATTTGGGGGCTGAACCGTTTTCGCCGCGAAAAAGTTAAACCGTATCTCATCTATTCCAGCATAATAATTGGAGGGGTATTATTATTCAGTCTTTATCTAACTTATTTCTTACCTAATTTACAAATTCAACTCAATAGGAGTCAATTCTATTTAGGTGGGCTATTAGGCAGAGCAATAATCTTCAGTTTGGTCAATATCATTGGCCGCGCCGGAACCCTACTTTTGCTTGTTCTTTTGCTTTTGGGGTTTGTCCTCAGTTTTACAACTTTGCGCAAATGGTTTATCGGCTTGAAAGAGTCAAAATTAGTAAAGTTAGTCGCTGGTCTATTTAAGAAACAGATTCGGATTAAAGAACCAGCGATACCGGTTACCGAAGCGGCAAAACCAACGAGCACGGCGACTCCGGACTTAGAGGTGATAACGGCGCCGACCCAGCAACCAACTTATAAATTCCCCAAGGATGAATTTCGGCAGCAATTTTTGTCGCTATTGGAATCGCCGGTGGAAAAGGATTCATTAGTAAATGTTGGTGAAGCCCGGCAGGGTGCGGAATTACTCTTAGAAAAACTGGCGGAATTTGGTGTGGAGGGGACGATTTCTAATATCTTAACCGGTCCGATGATTACTCGGTTTGAATTCCAACCCGCCCCCGGAATAAAGGTGCAACGCGTGGAGAATTTAGCCGATGATTTAGCCCTCTCCTTACAAGCCGAGCGAATTCGGATTTTGGCACCAATCCCGGGAAAATCAGCGGTTGGTATTGAAATCCCAAATAAAGAACGCCGAATGGTCAGTTTAAAGAAGATTCTCATTTCGGATGCTTTTGCCAATGAAGAGTCACCTTTAGGTTTCGCATTGGGTGAAACAATCACCGGTGAACCGTATTGTGCGGATTTACGGGAGATGCCTCATATTCTAATTGCCGGTACCACCGGTTCGGGCAAAAGTGTTTGTATCAATTGCATCATCACCAGTATCATCTATCGTTCATCTTATCAGGATGTTCGATTTTTGACGATTGACCCAAAACAGTTAGAATTACCCATCTATAACCCAATACCACATCTTTTAAGTCCAACTACAATCGACCCAAAATCAGCCATCGGTGAATTAGATAAAGTAATCTTGATAATGGAACAGCGGTACGGTGAGTTTGCCCGGGCTGGGGTCCGGGATATTAATGACTATAATGTGAAGATGACCAACGAGGGTAAACCGAAAAAGCCTTATATCGTAGTAGTAATTGATGAGTTGGCCGATTTGATGTTACGGGCACCGGTCGAGATCGAAGAAAAGATTACCCGTTTAGCACAGATGTCCCGAGCGGTTGGCATTCATCTAATTTTAGCCACCCAGCGTCCTTCGGTGGATGTGATCACCGGTTTAATCAAAGCTAACTTTCCATGTCGGATTGCCTTTCAGGTTGCCTCGAAGACCGATTCCCGAACCATTCTCGATATGAATGGAGCCGAATCACTCTTAGGCCGCGGTGATATGCTATTTCTACCACCGGGCAAAGGTGAACCGATAAGACTGCACGGTGCATTTATCTCGGCTGCCGAGACCAAAAGAATCGTTGACCTCTGGAGTGAATACTACCTTACGGAATTGCTTGACAATTTCATTTCGGCGAGTAGAATTAAGGCTCGGGAAATCATCCAGCAAGGGGCTTTAGAGATTCTCCTGGATAAGGAGAAGGCAGCGATTAAAGAGAAACGGCAATTACTCTACTCTTTGCTGCCTGAGAATGTTGCGGATAATCTATTAGCCTTAGATTATCACCGCCCCTTGCCCGAAATCGAGCAGGCAGATAAGAGACGGTTGACCACTAAAGAATCGTTAAGGGAGATTGATGAATTTTTTGCTGAAGCAGCAAGATTGGTCTATCAGCATAAGGAGGCATCGGTCTCGATGTTACAGCGTCGGCTTGATGTCGGCTGGGCAAGGGCCGGTCGAATCATTGACCAGTTAGAACAGGCTGGAATCGTGGGACCTTATGTTGGTAGTAAATCGCGACGCGTGTTAGTAGAAACTGAAGAAGAATTGAATCAACTGATTGCTCAGGCACTGAGTTATAGTAAACGCTGAATATTAGCGAATTAGGATAATGCACAAAGTTATATTACATCAACTAATAAACGAGATTGTCGAGCGCGTGCCGGCTGATTCCAATGAGGCACTCCAGAGATATATTGCCAATTTGCCGGAGGCAAAATTCAAACCACCTGAGCCCGAACTTAAGGTTGATGAGTATTTTGTTTCGTTTCGTCGTTATGTTGATGTTGTGACAAAAGAAGGATTATTAGAGATCTGGTTAGGTAAGGGGCAAGACGAGTGGATTGGCTATGTCCGGTTAGACCCTAATTGGGAAGATGGAACAAATAAAAAAAAGAAACGCTGGGAGATTACGCGGGCCTATGTCCGTCCCAAATATCGAGGTAATCGCTATTCAATTTTTATGTGTGAACTTGGCATAAATTTAGCAAAAAAGAATAAAGCCGAAGCAATTGTCGCTTATCCAAGACATGTGGCAATGCTTATAACTTTAATTGATTACGGCTTTAAGACCGAGGCCGGAACTTATGATGCGACTTTGCATCGAATTGTTAAACAGGGACGGCGCTGGTATCACAAAAATCCCAGTGCTCGCCGACTCTATTATGCCCAAGAGTTCCGCCCCTTTATTCAGGATGGTAGCTTCATAATGGAAAAGGGCTTAGTTTCCAAGGGCAAAAAACTTTGGCGTTTCCTTTGGGAAAAAATATAATAAGCAAGGTCTAAAGGAAATAGCAAAACCTTAACTGTTAGGAATAAATTCCGGCATTTTTTAACGGTTAGTAAAAAAGATGGTTCAAAATTGTTCAAAAGTTCAAATAGAACTTTCTTGTTGAGTTTGATTCGGTCTGATTGACTTTTACTTATATTCCAATATAATCAAAAATTATTATGAAATTCGGCAAAGCAATTAAAAATTTCATTGCTTCCTGGGGACCGGTAATTATAGTAGTGTTACTATTACGTTCCTTTGTAGTGGAGGCGTTTATGGTTCCAACCGGTTCGATGGAAGATACCATTCTTATTGGTGATTTTATGTTAGTTAATAAGTTTATTTATGGTATCAAACTGCCATTCACCAATAAGACGCTAATTAATTTCCAAAAGCCCAAACGGGGCGACATTGTTGTTTTTCGTTATCCTTTAGACCCGGATTTCCCTGAACCAAGCGAAAAGTATATTCGCTTTTTCCCCCGCTGGCTACCATTATTGCCTTTGTATTGGAACAAAGAAAAAAATTTTTTCTATTGGTATGCACCTCGGAGTTTTATCAAAAGATGTATCGCTATAGCCGGTGATACGGTAGAGATAAGGGATAAAAGACTTTATGTCAATGGCCAACTCCAAAATCAATACCCAGCTGTCCATAAAGACTTAAGAGTATTCCGGGGACTTAATAGTCCCTATGTCAATTATCAAGAGTTATGGGAAAAAGCCAAGTTCATTGATAATCCAGAAGTTGGTGCTGCGGTGCGGGATAATTTTGGACCAGTCGTCGTGCCCGATGGCTGTATTTTTGCAATGGGTGATAATCGCGATAACTCTTCAGACTCAAGATTTTGGGGTCCATTAGACTTGAAATATGTTAAAGGCAAACCACTTGTGATTTATTTTTCTTCGGATGCTGCTCCCAATATCGCTCGGATTATCCTTTCGCCAACCAAGATTCGCTGGGAGCGAATTGGCCGACTTTTAAGATAGACTTGAACGATTTAAACCATCTTGAACTCTTAAACGATAAGGGTTAATCCTTTTTAGGATTTCACTAACTGTGGTGACATAAGCAAAGGCATAAGCCAAATTCCTCAATGACCCGATATGGAGTTCTTCATCCACTGAACCCGTGCCATCAGCTAAAAAGAAGACTCGGAAATCTCGGAAAAAGGCGTCACGCGCCGTTGATTCACAACAGATATTAGTCATTACCCCGCTGATAATTAAATCAGTAACACCTAAGCCACGCAAAATAATTTCTAATTCGGTGTTGTAAAAGGCGCTATAGCGGTGTTTAAAAATAATTTTCTCATTTGATTTAGGTGCAATGGCGGGATAAATTTCAGCTCCCTTTGTCCCAGCCACTAAGACTTTTTTATTTTTTAACTCTGGCCACCACTCAGCAGTCATTCCACCATCCATTTTCGGTTCTTGATGACAATGGGCGGTATAGATGACAGGGATTTTTAAACGGCGACAGAGAACAATTAACTTTTTAAGGTTCGGCAATATTGCTTCAGCCATTGGGGTATAAACTGCTGAACCTTTATTAATAAAGTCATTCTGCATATCAACTACCAACAAGACAGTCTTTTTCGGATTAAGCTTCATTTTATGTTTATTATAAGGTGCGATTTTTCTGAGCCATTCCTCAGTTTTTTGTTTAAAAATATAATTGTTCATAAGTTTTAAGATAACTAAAGATATTTAAAAGTCAATCGTTAGGCATTTCAGTTTTATTGAACAGTTTGGAAAACATATTTGGCAAAGGTTGATTGAAATAAAAAACTGGGGTGCGTTTCGTGTTTTACATCGCCTTGCTCAACCTATGTTCCGCATTGCGATTTCACTTAAATCTTCTGCACATTTTAACAGCCACCAAATCCAAATCGGATTTTGAAAGAGAAAAAGAAATTCCTTAAGGATTCGACGCAGTTGAAGTTGAAATGATTTTTACGCATCATAAAAATTAAAGATTAGGGTACATTTGTAGCGGTGCGATTCATCACCCACCAAATTTTAAACTATATTGAACATTTTGAACTATCTTCCAGCACCTCCTCCACATCAGTGATTGTTGGTGTCGGAGGTTGCTCTCCAAGTAGCCTACGGGGCTACCTACCGGGCTACTCCCCAGGTTGCTTCCCAAGTTACCTACCGGGTTGCTTCCGAGGTCGCCTACGAAGTCGCTCTCTAACCTGCTTCCCAACCAGCTCCCGAACCCACTCCCGAGGCAACTCCCCAAGCAACCTACGGGGTAGCTTAGGGGGTAGC
>JBDRUX010000001.1:0-126576 GCA_039801565.1 Caldifarciminota bacterium | reverse complement strand
CTTACCGATAACAATTACTGGATAGCCATTCTCCTTGGCAATATCTAATAGGGTTGGTATTGGTGGTTCTACGGAAAAGTCTTTGCGGTTTTTGGTACGGCAAAATTTACCCGGCGAACCAATGAACGGTCGGGCAATCACCCGACCAACACAATGTTCACCTTGTAATAAGGTTCGGGCAATTTGACACATCTCATACAATTTTGGCACAGGAATCACAGCCTCGTGAGCAGCAATTTGAAAGACACTGTCAGCCGAGGTATAAACAATTGGATAACCGGTTTTCATATGCTCTTCGCCTAATCTTTCAATTATTTCGGTTCCTGAGGCTGGGATATTGCCCAAGACTTTTCGACCAATTGCCTTTTCAAACTTTTCAATTAATTCTTTTGGAAACCCTTTGGGATAGATTGGGAAACATTGATTCAAAATTACGCCGGCGATTTCCCAATGTCCGGAAGTAGAATCTTTGCCTGGTGATTTTTCTGCCATTTTGCCAAATGAACCCTTAGGTTTTTCTTGTCTTTTTATCCCTTTTATCTCAATAATATTTCCTAAGCCCAATGATTCAAGATTGGGGAGCAAAAGACCGCCAATTTTTTGGGCAAGGTTGGCTAAGCTATTAGAACCTTTATCATTGTATTGGCTGGCATCGGGCAATTCACCAACCCCAACGCCGTCGAGAACAATAATAATTGCTCGGGGCATTAAATTAGCTTTTGGTTGTTAGACTAACAACTATTTACTAATCGCTAATAACTAAAAAATGCCGGGGGCGGGAGTTGAACCCGCACACCTTTCGGTCTACGCCCCTCAAACGTATGTGTCTGCCAATTCCACCACCCCGGCAATCTAATCCATTATAATTTATTAATAATTGAAAGTCAATCCATTGGAAAAAATCGGCAATTTTACTCAGTTATCACTAACTTCCTCATTAAGGTCTGATTTTCGAGCTTAAGTTGACAGAGATAAACTCCAGCCGAGACCTTGGGTTGCCATAGTAAAGTGTGACTACCTTTAGTCAATCTTCCTGATTTCAGGCAGACAATTTCCTTACCCGATACATCATAGATGCGAAGACTGCCATTGGTATTATAGTTTAAATTAAAACCAAAGTTAACCGAACTATTAGCTGGATTAGGAAAGATTGTAAAATCATTGGGTTTTACTGATACCGTTGATTTCTCTTCTACTGCTACGCCTTCGCCAAGATATAGTTCAACATAGCCATCGTAACCGCTGATTAGAAAATCGAGTGCGCCATCATTATTCCAATCCCCAAAACCACACCGCGAACCATAAGGATAATTACCCGATGGTTGAATTAGTGTACCAGTGGTCGTCTGCAAGTATTCTTCTCCGGCAAAAGTAGGATTGGTATCCGAACCAACATTGCGGAAGAAATGGACATAGCCATCATTAGCACCACAAACCAAATCCCGCTTACCATCCTGGTCTAAATCAACCACATAAGGATTTACTCGGTATAAGTAGATAGGACTGCCGGCGGATTGGATGTAAGTATAGTCTTGAAACATTGGCCAGGTATCGGTTGCCTGATTTAGATAAAGCCGAACATAACCATTTTCTTCACCTAAGATAAGGTCTTTTTTGCCATCCCGGTTCCAATCCGCTACGGTTGGCTGAGAATTGTTACCAACATCCAACGTTTCACCATTCATCAAAAGCATTCGATAATAAGCGATAAGACCGCTACCACTTTCAATAAAGACATTGAAATAACCGTTACGGTCGCCAGAGACTAAATCTCTCAGTCCGTCGGAATTCCAGTCCACGACCTGTGGACTTGAACCAACGCATCAGCCCGATGGCAGGGTAATTTGGGAACCGGAGGCATAAAGGAACTCATAGCCACTGAACAGGGGTTCAGGGTCAGTACCAATGTTTCGATAGAAGCGGATATAACCACCAGTAAATTGTCCGACAATCAAATCCTTTTTACCATCGCCATCCCAGTCATAGATGAAAGGGGAACCATAATAACCAACATCAATCGGAACGCCGCTATCCAGGATATAGGTTGGTCCGATAAACCGTGGTGCTTGGGCATAAGCTAAAAGCCCGACCAGGGCGAGAAGGAAGAATGTTTTCATTTAAGCCTCCTTGGTTTACTTGTGCCTAAATCGCGTCACACTCTCTATTTTGGAAAGGACGCATATAAAGTGTAATTTAAAAGTTGATACTTGTCAATGGAAAATGTCTCGAACCGGCGAACTTTTTAATTATAAAAATAAAACGAATTGCTTGTTTTTCTTTTTAGTTAGTCCTTAAGGTTTTAATCAACAATATAATGCCGATTATGATGAAGGCAATAGCAGCAATAATGTGAAGAATTTTGACCGGAATGACTCTCTGTAAGCCGGTGCCGACCAACACGGCTAACATACTGGTCAAAAGCAAGGCAAATGACGCCCCCAAAAATACCGTTAGCGGATATTTACTGGTACAAGCGAAAGAGAATATCGCAAGTTGGGTTTTATCGCCAAGTTCGGCTAAAAAAATGGTGCCAAATACCGTAATGAATATTCTCCAATCCATCAGTTTCTCCTTTCGTTTGTAACTAATTCTATCAATAGGAAAAGCAAAGTCAAATGACCTGACTATTGACTTTTGGGGGATAATCGGTATCTTTAAATATTTAAACTATAACGCAAAGGTAAAATTATGATAACATCAGTGATAGTTACTTTTTTGATAGCGATTGCACCGCCGAGTGCGGTGCGGACTTGGGATAATCCCAATGATGCTGGTGGAGTAATACGAATAGCTTGGCAACTATCACCAGATGATTCAATCATTGACGGTTACGAAATTTTGCGATTAACCGAAGGAGAAAAAGAATCTAAATCAATTGGCTTCATCGGTAGAAGCAGGAATTGTTATATTGACGATGAGGCAGAAGACAAGTTGCGCTATCAATATCAAGTCGCTGCTGTCAAAGATACGATTAGGTCTTACTCCGAACCATCGAATTTTGCTCAAAGTTCTGCCCAATGGTTTAATACCGAACGAATCAATGTTTTGGTCTTTGCTGGAATCTTTATCTTTTTAATCCTCTGGTTCATTACAAAAGCCAAAAAGGGAGCAAACCTTTTTGTCCGGAGAATTGCCGGTTTGTCAGCGGTTGAAGAAGCGGTTGGTCGAGCCACGGAAATGGGTAAACCAATTCTTTATGTACCCGGTCTTTCTAGTATGGATGATGTTGCAACCATCGCCGGTCTTAATATTTTAGCCGAGGTCGCGAAGAAGACTGCTCAGTATGAGACAAAACTGATTGTTCCGAACCGCGACCCTATCGTTTATACAGTTGCCCGCGAAGTGGTAAAAGAAGCCTATACCCAAGTTGGCCGACCTGATGCCTTCAATCCGGATAGTGTCTATTTTGTCACGGACAGTCAATTTGCATTTGCGGCAGCAGTGGATGGTATAATGACTCGAGAAAACCCAGCTACCAATTTCTTTATGGGCTATTTCTGGGCAGAATCCTTGATTATGGCTGAGACCGGTGCTGCAACTGGTGCCATTCAGATTGCTGGCACTGATGCCGTGATGCAATTACCTTTTTTCATTACTGCCTGTGATTATACTTTGATTGGTGAAGAATTGTATGCAGCGTCAGCTTATCTTTCGCGTGAACCATTGCTCTTAGGTGCATTAAAAGGACAGGATTTCGGCAAGGCGATAATTGTTGGAGTCCTACTTTTCGCCACATTGGTCGCCTTACTATTAAATCTACCGGTCTTAAATTTATTCTGAAATCAAAGGTGAAAGAAAAATTATTGATTAACATCAAGTCTAAGCTTATCTCTAAATAAAAAGGAGGAGTGTCAATGAAAAGAAGAATACCCTTAGCAATCGTCTTCATCTTCGGTGTGCTTGGTGCTATTCCCTTTTTGGTACCGCACCGAATAATCCAAGATGCTGACAATGAGTTTCGTAATTCGGTTTTGCGAATCATTGTTGCCTTCTCATTAGTCTTAGGTGTTGGCAGTATCATCCGGCACCATTATGAAAAAATTCGAAGAAAAAGAGAGAACTGGCAATATAGTTATGTGACATTAATATCGTTGGTGATAACTGCTATCATTGGACTTTTTGGCGGTATTGAGGCGAATGGCATACTGCCAACCCGATTTCTGGTGCCTTTTACCAAGTATACCTTCCATTTCGATATTCAAACTCTTTACACTAACATAATGGTTCCACTTGGTGCAACGATGTTTTCATTGCTTGCCTTCTTTATGACTTCGGCGGCTTATCGGGCATTCCGCGCTCGGAATATCGAGGCAACCATCCTTCTCTTCTCGGCTTTTGTTGTGATGCTGGCGGCTGTTCCATTGGTCTCAAGGGTATTTCCAAAACTTTCGTTTTTTTCCGAATGGATTTTGACCGTGCCCAATACTGCAGCCAAACGTGGTTTGGGATTTGGTATCGCCTTGGGTTCAATGGCGACTTCGCTCAAGATAATCTTAGGCATTGAACGCGGTTGGTTAGGAGGAACCCAATGAAATTCTTTGAAAAACTGATGAAGATTGACCGCAGAATAATCTATCTTATTTTAGCCTTAGTTGTCATTATCCCCTTTCTGCGGCCATTTCTGATTCATCCGAGGGCGATGCCACCAGTGGAAAACCTTTATAATCATATTGACTCAATCCCACAAGATAAGGCATTAGTCATTTCGGTTGACTATACCCCGGATACAGAACCAGAACTCCAACCAATGACAATTGCCTTACTCCGCCATGCCTTTGCCCGAAGAGTTAAAGTCGGGGTTTTGTGCTTAGGAGTATTGGGTTTAGGTTTAGCCGAAAATGCCTTGACTCAGGTCGCCAATGAATTTAACCGCCGGGCAACTACCCAAGCCGACAGTATAATTTATGGTCGAGATTATGTATTCTGGGGTTGGCAGACACCAGCGCTCACAGTAATCTTAGGAATGGGCGAAAGAATCAGTAAGGTCTTTTCGGTTGATTATTATGGTAATAAAACTGAAACCTTACCAATGATGCAAAAAATCAAGAACTACAATAATGTTGGGATTATAGTCTCGGTCTCGGCTTCGGCAACACCGCTCTGGTATATCACTTACGCCCAAACCTCATTTGGCGTTAAAGTTGGTATCGCCTCAACTGCAGTGCAGGCCGCGGATATGTATCCTTATCTCAATTCCGGTCAAGCCACTGGATTACTTTCCGGTATGAAAGGTGGTGCGGAATATGAAGAATTAGTGCAAACCAGACTTGGGATAACCGGCCGGCGTCGGGCGACTGAAGCAATGGCAGCCCAAACTTCAGCCCATTTTACTATAATAGCTTTCATTATCATTGGTAATATTGGTTTCTTTGTCTTAAGAAGGAGAAAAAAATGAGTGGTGAACCTTGGATTTGGATTAGTGCGATTTTAACCTTAGCAATATTCTCCTTTTTATATAAAGAGAATCCATTTTATCGTTTTGGCGAACATCTTTTCGTCGGCGTTGCTAATGGCTACAGTATCACCTTTATGTGGCATCGAATCTTAGTGCCGGCTTTAATCAATCCGGTGTCACACGGTCAAAAACTGTGGCTAATAGGAGTTGCTTTCATCGGTGCCCTCTATTTCACCCGGTTTATCCCAAGAATTTCTTGGCTGGTCCGAATTCCGATAGCGCTCGTTATGGGTTACTCGTCAGGCGCCTATATTCCTCGGGGCATTGATGCCGGAATCATTGAACAGACCAGAGCAACGGTTGTCACCCGTGCTTCATTCATTAACTGGCAACAAGGAATCTGGGCAATATTAATCCTACTTGGGGTTGTGGCAACTGTCTCTTATTTCTTCTTTTCACGGGAACGGAAAGGAATACTAAAACCACTTTCTTATATTGGTATTGTCTTTATTATGCTTGGGTTTGGGGCTTCATTCGGTTATTCGGTGATGGCACGGATTTCCCTCTTCATTGGCCGAATCCAATTTTTGTTGCGCGATTGGTTAGGAATAATTCACTGATGTTTTTCTTACCTTTCTCTTTCTTAATTTTTATCCTTCTCATTCTCTTACTCCCTGCCCTTTTTGTGTTATTCCAGATTGGTGTTATTAGCATTGCCTTTCAGAAATTGGGAATGACACCAACCACTGGATTTATGTTCTTTTTATTTTCACTTATTGGCAGTGCCATTAATATACCAATCCACGAGAAGAGTTACAGTGTGCCAACTGAGATACCGATTCCGGAATTTTATCAATTTTGGTTTGGGATAAAACCCAAGATATTAGAAAAACAGGTAATCGCAGTGAATTTGGGTGGCTGTATTCTACCAGTCTTATTATCGCTCTATCTTTTATTTCGAGCGCCGTTCTTTGCGGTTCTGATTGGCACGATAATAATGACTGTTGTATCTAAAATCTTAAGCCGACCGGTTCCTGGGATTGGTATTGCAATGCCGGCATTCATACCGCCAATCCTTTCAGCGATCTTGGCTTTAATTTTAGCCCGGGAAAACGCACCGGCAGTAGCCTATATTTCTGGCGTCTTGGGTGTTTTGATTGGTGCGGATTTACTCAATCTATCCAAACTTACCAAAGTTGGTCACGGTGTAATGTCAATCGGTGGGGCTGGGGTATTTGATGGAATCTATCTGGTTGGAATCATTGCGGTTCTAATTGCTTAATTAAAATATTACCAATTAAATCATAAAGACCCGTCCTTAAAGAACCTCTAAGCAGAAATTACTAATATTTATTCATTTATGGAAAAGTCTTCGCAGTACCAATATCATTGAGCGGCTTTACGGGGAGTTTCGGCGTCGAATAAAGACCCAAGCTTCTTTACCTTCCGAGCCTGCGGTATTAATAATTCTCTTTGGTCTTTTTGCTTCGGGTCAAATCTGGCTGCGGCGGCTCTTGGGGTGGCGTGATATGCCTCAGGTAGTCAATAAAACTATTGACGAGGTGGCTTAAATGATTATAGTATTAAAAATGGTAAAATTAAGAATTTCCACGAATATCAGGACAAGACCCGAAAAAAACAATCCAGGCAAATTCCGCTTTAGCGGAAAGGGGGATTAGATGAAACTTTTAACGGTTATCCATAAACCGGAGTCGGTTATTGGCAAAAATGGTGATTCATCTATCATCCCTCGTCTCTCATTCTTTGTCCTTCTTATTGCTTTCTCCTCCCTGCTTCCTTCTCCCTTATTCAGCCAATGGCTGGAGACAACAATTTATGTCCCTGATTCGCTTTCTGGCATAATTTGCCCTCGTGCCTTTACTTATAACGCGACCAATAATAAAATCTATGTTGGCGGTGAGGAAGGTGATTGTGTGATTGTGATTGATGGTGCAACTAATCAGAAGATTGCTAAGATTCCAGTTGGCTCTTATACTTCTGCTCTCTGTTGGAATGCAACCAATAACAAGGTCTACTGCGCTAATCGGTATAGCAATACTGTTACAGTGATTGATGGAGTGGATAACTCCGTCATCACAACTATACCAGTGGGCGAGAGCCCTTATGCTTTGGTTTGGAATTCTTTCAACAACAAGGTCTATTGCGCTAATCTTTATGGTCATAGTGTTACAGTGATTGATGGGGCAAATGATTCCGTCATCACCACCATACCAGTGGGCTATGGTTCTTGTGCTTTGGTTTGGAATTCAACTAACAACAAAGTCTATTGCGCTAATAATTATTCCAATAGTGTTACAGTAATTGATGGGTCAATCGACTCCGTCATCACCACTATAGGAGTGTACTATGATCCTTGTGCTTTAGTTTGGAATTCTTTGAACAACAAAGTCTACTGTGGTAATCGCGGCAGCGGGGATGTTATAGTGATTGATGGGGTAAATAACTCAGTCATCACAAGAATAAGGGCAGGCAATGGTCTTAGTACCTTAGTTTGGAATTCTTTGAACAACAAGGTCTATTCTGCTAATAATTATTCCGATAATGTTACAGTGATTGATGGTGCAAATAATTCCGTCATCACAACCATACCAGTGGGTGATTATCCCTGTGCTTTAGTTTGGAATTCTTTCAACAACAAAGTCTATTGCGCTAATCTTTATGGTCATAGTGTTACAGTGATTGATGGGGCAAATGACTCCGTCATTACAACCATAAGAGTGGGCAAGAGTCCCCGGGCTTTTTGTTGGAATTCAATTCAGAATCGGGTCTATGTCGCCAATTATGCGAGTTCTTCTATCTCGGTGATTCGGGATGTGACTGGAATTGAAGAAGACCGCACAACGCCCCTGAAACAAGTTCAGGGTGACCGCTTACCGTTTGAGATTTATCCGAATCCGGCAAAGTCCGTTCTCGCTATCCGCCTACCGCTGTCCGCTGATTGCCAAGCGATAAAAATCTTTGATGTTTCCGGAAAACTGATAAAAGCGATTGCCACGCCTTTGGCTCATAATGGCAATGAACTAAAAATATCCTTGAAGGGAATAAAGCCCGGAATCTACTTCTTAAGATTCGGCACCGAGACCAAAAAGTTTCTGGTTGTAAATTAGTAAACGACTTAAACGATTGAACAAGTTTGAACCATTCTTTAACCCACCACCAAAATCACTGATGGTAGGGAGAATATGAGGCAGGAGAGGGAGTAGCTTACGAGGTAGCCTACCAACCCCTAACTAACAGCCCAATTTGCTTCTAACAAGGTTTCCTCCCCGATTAGCTCGGAACGGCTATTATAGTTCAAGATAGCCAAAATCCTACACTGACGAAAACGAAAACTGCTTGACAAATTTCAAATTTTTATTAATAATTATATATCTCCGATGCCGGGTATTAAAAGATGCCGGAAAGGAGATAGAGATGAGATTACTTACTTATCCCTTGTCTAATACCAGTTTATTTATTTGCCGTACATGGCATTTGGTATGGCGAACCTCCAGAGAATCGTATTGAAGAAAAGAGTGAACAATGAAATTCTTTAGATTTTTTAATCTCGGTCCTTTTGGGGTTTATCCATTTAAACGGGCAATGGTTTGAACAATTTATTTATCTACCAGATAGCTTTGGCGGCTTTAATCCTTGGGGTAATGCATATATGATTTGGGATTCATTGGACGACCGGCTTTACCTTTTTAGCAGGGATGCAAATGGAGTAATAATTGATTGCCGAACCGATGAGAAGATTGGCAACCCCTTTGTAAAAAACTCCGTTCTTGAGGATTATTATTCTCTATGCTATAACACAATAACTAATTGTATCTATGGACTTTATCTTGATTCGGTGGTATTCAATACATTCTTTTACTCGATTGTTGCCTTTGATTGTGCATCTAACCGAGTGATTAGTGAAATCCCAGTTCAAAGTAGAGATAAGTTTTTTTCGCCTCTTTTTAATTCAATAAATAACAGGGCATATTTCTTAAAGCTTGAAGGTACTTTACTAATCATTGATGGTTGGTCTAATCAGTTAATTGATGAGGTAAGAATAGGCACTTTTTGCAATCAAGCAATTTGGAATCCTAACAACGACCTGCTTTATTTATTTATGGAGAAAAGAATGATACTTGCCTTTGATTGTAATACCAATCAGATTATCGACACCATTATAACCGACCCTTTCAAAACTAATATTTTACCCTTATTCCTTGACCGAGTTCGTAATAAAATTATCTTTCTTGGCGAATACCCACGTAAAAATGAATGGAACATATTCATTCTTGATTGTGCTAACAATCAAATTACTGATACCATTCCCTCACCGGTTGGTTTAGGGTATCCATGCTTCTGGGATTTTAATCCAATTACAAATAAACTTTATGGTGGCAGTAATGTTATCTACGGTGTAGATTTGAATCGGCGAACCGTTGATACAATCCAGACCGGCAAGAGATTTGGGAAGATTCTTTGTAATCCTTCAACCAACCAGGTCATCGGATTTTCGAATTGTTTAGTAATAATTGACTGCAATAACAATCAAGTCGTGGATACGATTCCTTATGGTATATATCCACCCGATCCCGTCATTCTTTACTCAATTTTTCTCCATCCAATCTATAATAAATTATATTTCCCTTGCGAGCCTTGTCATTTAGCAGTTCTCGATGTCTCGGTAAATAATTTAGGTCGCTATAAGAAGATGATAAAACTTAGCGTTCCCGTAATTGATTTTCTATGGAACCCCCTGACCAATCGGCTGTATTGCAGTAATCAGCAAGAGCCGGAGATATTTGTCATTGATGGTGCTACCAATCGCCATCGGGATATAATAGATCTCAGACCTCATCTGTCCTGTTATTACGTTGGAGTTGGTGATTTAGAGGTTGCTACCAGGATGAATAAAATCTATGCCTCTTGCGGTGGTGGTTATTTTGTAGCAATTGACGGTAATACTGATAGCGTCATTCGCGTCATTACCCAATTACCGGATGATATGTATTTAGCCTACAATCCAAACAACAATAAACTCTACGGGTCGCTTAAAGTAGGTCCACCTCACGCTACTACCTACATTTTTGACTGTTCAACCGATGTGATAATTGGTGAGATTAACACAACATCTTCCACTCGTCCCTATATCAATCAATTGACCAACAAGGTTTACTTAACTCGTTCGTACGCTCCGAGACAGACCTTTATTGTGGATGGTGCTGGGGATACGGTGATTAAAGTCTTAGATTCGATTGGTGGTGATATTGCCTTCCGGCATCAGGACAATCGGGTTTATATCGCCGGGCTAGAATCCTACGCCCCTTGTATTACTGTTCTTGATGGTTGGACTGATACGATTATTGCCCAAATCTCCCACCGCCCGAATTTCCGCATTTATGCCCTTGCCTATGATTCAATTGATGATCGAATCTACTGTTCCGTCTCCAGAGATTCTTCCCTTCCAAGTGGCATCTGGGTATTAGATTGTCAAACCAATCGGTTTATTGACTCGATTCCAGATACATTGCATTGGCCATTGTCCGGTAAGCCAATTTTATTTTGGAATCCGCTTAATAATAAACTTTATTATGAGTGTTATTCTCGTTCGGTTGGAATCAATGGCGGTAGCCTGATAGGAGTAATTGACTGTCGGACCAATCAAAAGATTGCTCAATTCCCTCAAATTCCAGATGCCTGTCGTCCAATTGCCTGGAATTCGAGTGAGAACCGATTATATGTCAATAGCGGTGGCAAGAGTAAGATGGGTGTGATTCGAGATTTTCCGTCGGGTATAGAAGAAGGTAGATTTGACTTTACCCTTGAGCCGAAATTAGAAGTTAGCCAACCTAATCCTTTTTCCAAGCGGACGGTGATTAGATACCAAATCGCTCGACGTGCGATGATAAGTCTTAAGGTTTATGATACTGGCGGTAAATTGATTAAGGTTCTGAAAGAGAATATTGAGAATCCAGGGGAATATTCCTTGATTTGGGATGGCACCGATTCCAATAATAATCCACTGACTTCGGGAATTTATTTTCTAAGATTTAAAACAAAAGGTTATGGAGTAACAAGAAAAATAATTCTCGCGAGGTAATCGAAAGCTGTTATTTAGAAATTGTTAGTTGGATTTGTTTTTCTAACCCCAGCCCACGAGGTAGCCTACGGGGTTTTCTTAAAGAATTTCGAATTTCGAAATTGGGAAAGATGCCAGCCTACCGGCTTGCTTACGAGGTAGCCTACTGGGCAGCCTACGGGGTAGCTCCCCTGGTTGCTCCCCAAGTAGCCTCCTAACCTGCTTCGGAAGTTGCTTACGAAGTCGCTCCCGAACCTGCCTACCAACCAGCTCCAGAAGGAACTCCCGAGGCAACTCCCCAAGCAACCTACGGGATAGCTTAGGGGGTAGCCTACGGGGTCACCCCCTATACGGTACCCCCTCCCTAAGGGAAAATTGGTGTAACCGACGGAAGACCAACACGATAGACGAAAAAATCGGTCATTTTTAGGTTGAAATATATTTCAAGTTTTTGACTATTTTACAGATTCTTTTCTGCTGGTCTTCTTAATGATTTAAGATGATTTTTTGGGTAATTGTGGTCCTATTATAATTCAATTTGAGAATATAAATGCCGGAAGGCATACCTTTCATATTAATTGATAAGATATTATTTTTTATCTTAATTTTTTCGCTTTTAACCACCCTGCCTAAAACATCGTATAAACTGTAATCAATTAATGGAATATTTAGACCGAATTTAATATTTATTGTATTGCTTTTGCTTTGGATTGTAATGCCCCTGGGTATTGCAGTTTGATTCGCGCACACCGCAGATAAGCGAATTGGGTTTTGAAGTTTGATTGAGTTCGGCGTATAACACCATAATTCACGAGTATTATTACCTTTTAAAGCGAAAATTAAACCATCAGCAAAAGTTAAAGCACCACCACTTTTTACTCGTTTGTTAGAAGATCCTTTTGGAATTGTCTCTAATTCCATCCAGGTGTCCAAATCTGGATAATAAGCCCAAAATTCCTGGGTATTGCCGCCTTTGAGGCAATAAACAACATTATGAGCATCGTCATAACATAAACCAGCACCATCTTTTACTTTCTTTTTTCGCTGGCTGGCACCCATTATCGGTAGTGACTTCTTTAGATACCAGGTATCCGAACCAATACTATAGGCATAGAAGTCATTATAGCCACCTTTTAGACAAAATAGGACACTATCACCTTTGACCATACAACTGCCATCTTTCATTGGTTTGCCGCTCGGCAGAATCGGAATCGGTTTCAAACTTTTAATCCAAGTATCGGGAGTGGCATCATAGGCGTAGAACTCGGAAGTTTTTGTGCCCTTCATAAAGTAGATGTAAATATTCTGACCAATTTTAGCACAAGCGAGTGCTGACCCGCCTTTTATTCCCTTGCCATTTGCCGAAGGGACTTCGCCTAAATAAATCCAGCTATCTTTTAATAGGTCGTATTGCCAGAACTCACGGGTATTATTACCTTTTAAGGCATAGATTTTATTATTCCATCTGTCATAGGTTAATGCCGCGCCTTTTTTCACCCGTTTTGGCTTTGTGCCAAGCATCGGCAACGATTCTTTTTTCACCCAGGAATCGGTAGTTGTATTATAGGCATAAAATTCAAGAGTGTTATTGCCTTTGAGGGCATAAATTGTATCGTGGCGGGTATAAACCAAAGCACCGCCTTGCTTGACTCTTTTCCCACTACCAATTGGCATACTACTTCGCTCCTGCCAACCACCAGTGATAGTTCTAACCAATAACGAACCATAGGCAGTGTCATTATTTGGATTAGGGTCAAGGTAAAGATTAGTATAGGCGGTTAGTTGATAAATACCGAGTTGAGCAACCCAAGGTTGGAATTGGATTGTATCAATCTGATAAGGACCAAAATTTAGTATAAAGACCGAATCGGAGAAAACATTGCCAATCTTAAAATGGACAAAGAAATTAACAGCCGGTGTTGGGCTGAAATTCTTTACTATTGCCTTTGGAATGAAAGTATCACCAATTGAAACGGTATCATTCATTAGGATGATTTCGGTTACGCCAACATCAGGTGGTAAAGCCGGCGGACGGACATAAACTGAATCTAAGAGCGTGTCGTTATTGGGATTTAAGTCGTTGCGCAATCTCGTCCAAGTCTTAATCTCCTGCCACCCTGGACTGCCTAACCATAGATTAAATTCAATAGTGTCATAAGGCTGGGATGCCAGTTTTGGGAAGAATCGCTCGTTGGTATAAGTGTTACCAATCCGAAGCCAGACTGATAGGTTCGTCACCGGCGTCATTTGGTAGTTACGGATTATAACCTTTGGGAAGATACTATCACCATAATTGACGGTATCCGGCGGAGATAAAATTTCAGTTGGACCAAAATCAACTAGCAAGAGACTAAAATCTTCTATTATTCTTGGCATAATTTGATAATCCTGAATATATTGATTTAAACAGCCAGTCAGAAGGAAAAAGCCATTTGGGATTGATTCATTGGGTATATTGGTTTCACTGCGAATGAATACTGGAATTGATTCGGTTTCGGCTAATTATATACCCAATAAACTGTGTTGGGTTGAAATATTCCGGTAATTTTGAAACGCAGAGTATCAATCCTCACCAATGTGCCTTCTAACGATTCAGCGATTTGGCTAATTGTGGTTAGGGTGGTGCAGGGTAATGGTCGTGCTGGCTCAATTCTTTGCACTCGACCGCCACTATCATAAAAGACATTGATTACAGTCTGATTGGCTAATTCCTGCACGCGACCGAGAACTTCAACACTATCGCCAATAACTAAATTGGGTGTGGTATCACTAAACGCTGGTCTTCGAATATGAATACCGTGCCAGGCACCTCCGGGCTTCTCTTCAATATTGAAAAATCGTCCAAATATCCCAGTTACAATTCCTTTAGTAAAAACATATTTGTTATTATCCGGTGAAGTATCAGAAGAACCAGAAGTATATTGAATCTGATAGATACTATGTTCGTAAGCAACTTGATAGGAAAAGATTAGGCTTTGGCTTCTGCCACCGCCATTATTTTTGGCGGTTATAAAATAATAAATTATTGCACCGGTATCTTGAGTGGGAATTGTGTAATAATAAAATGAGTCAAGATTGGAATGATAAATTGATTGCCAATTGTTTGGACTATTTATTGCATAATAAAGGCTATCAGCAGTTAAGGTCAATGTGTCGAGAATTTTTGCTCTTACTGTAACACTTTCTGATGACAAAGGAATTCTTGGGTTATGGGAGATATTAGTTATAGTTGGTCCGGGAGGAATTCTCTGTTCAGCTTCGTAAAGGATTGTATTTCGGGCAAAGACAATTTCCTGATTATGATTTCGGTATTTATTAATATCACTAACGGCAATGCCATTGTCACCTAATATCTGAGAAAAACCTATAATTGCTTGATTTGTCCAACTTGAACCGCTTCCATAAATAACTCGAATTGAATCGTCGCCGCTTCTAATACCAATAGCAATAACTTCCAGACCTTCATGCTCATCAAAGATATCGCCAATCGCAAGATTGTAACAAGCTTCACTACCTATCGGATTATAAATCGCTCTAACTGACCAGTTTGTACCTGAGCCAAAAAGTTCAATAACTGACCCATAACTTGGGGTTGGCAAAGCATTCCCGAAAGCAACCTCTTGTCCAAGATTTAAAATATCAAAATCACCAATCGCTGGTTCATAAAACCGACAACTGGAATTATCATACATTACATAATTTTCCCAGCTTGAACCATTCCATCTAATTCGCACCGCCTTGCCATTATAAGTAACCGCAACAACCTCATTTCCTGAGGAAGAAGTATCAAAATCACCAATTGCAACGCCGTGGCAACGATTACCATCCCCAGACCAGATTTGATTGGTCTGCCAAGAACTGCCAGCCCAATAACTTCTAAAAACATAATTGTAACGAGCAAAAATTATATCTTGGATTCCATTATTATCGGCATCGCCAATCGCAATGTCATACACCTGACCACCTTGAGAATCAATCTGAGTTACATTCCAGGAATTTGCAATCCATTTAACTCTTTTCAGGTTACCCCCAGCTTGACCAAAAATAACCTCATTTGTTCCATCACCATCAACATCACCAATTGCAACACTCAATATGCCATTATTATCCATTCCTGAGAAAATAGAATCGGCTCGCCATTTCATTGGTGGTGCACTGGAAGTATCAGTGAGGATTAAAGCATTTCGTCTGAGTGTTGATTGACCGGTAGCTATCCGAAAGGTATCATCGTTTACTCCTTTTAATTTATTACCCACTGAAATTTTTTGTAATGTTCCGGACCCTGAATAAATTCTTGTTGTATCCCAATTCACTGGATTGTTGAGTTGCTTCGTCTTAGCGGAGTAAATTGGATTTTTCGCTACCAAAATTAAAATGGCTACAGCACACCATAATTTTTTATCAGGCATATAATGGACCGATTGTTTCGCTTGCATTGCCAACAATTTACCCTCATAAAGAACCAAAGTCAAGTTATTTACCAAAAGGGAAAGCCCGCACCAAAAGGTGCGGGCTACAAGTTGGCTAAAGTTTTACCTCTGAATTAGAACCTTTTCGCTATACCTTACGCCATCGAACTCTATCCGCATAATGTAGATGCCGATCGCCAGTTTTTCAGTGTCAATCGTAATCGTTCCTGATTTATTCGTAACTTGCTTAGTTTGTTCAAAGACTCGTTCACCCAAGGCATTGTAAAGTTTAACTGTAATCGGACGAATCTTATCTACATTGTATTTTAATATGAAATTTCCTTTGTTCGGGTTCGGGGTTACTTTGAAGTTAATTAACTCAAGCGGACGGGTTTCTGTTTCCATAGTGCCCGATGAAGAGTTCAAATCGTTCAACGAGTTCAAAAGTGATAATGCATTGGGGTCATAAGCCCAAAGTTCTCGAGTTCGATTTCCTTTTAGAGCATAAATTTTGCCAATGCTCGGAACATAGGCGAGAGCGCCACCTTGGTTGACTTTGCGATTGTTTGGTCCAATCGGAATCGGGTCAACCTGTTCCCACCAGTCACCGGCAATGTGATAGACCCAGAATTCTTGTGAATTATTGCCTTTGAAGGCATAGATAAGACCAGAACCATCGGCAACCAGTGCTGCACCTTCTTTGGCTCGTTTTTGTCCAGCAAAGCCATATATTGGTAGCGATGCTTTAATTGTCCAAGAATCAGCAATGATATCATAGGCGAAGAATTCGTTTTCATAGCCTTTTAAGGCAAAGATTTGATTGGTACTTGGGTCATAGGTGAGACAACTACCTTTGTCAAATGGTTTGCCCCGATAGCCGGCTGGCGCATTGCGCAGGAAAATCCAAGTATTAGTGGCAATGGAATAGGCATAAAACTCAAAGGTCTTACTACCTTTCAGACAATAGATTAAACCACCAGTTGGACCTGGGACGAAAGCAAGACCCGAGCCGCCTTTAGCTCGTTTGCTCCCAGCTGGGACATCAGTTAATTGGATCCAGGTAGAGTAAGGAATTGAATAAGCCCAGAATTCAAGAGTGTTATTGCCCTTGAGGGCAAATATTGTGTTATTGCCATCATAACAAATTGCAGAGCCACCCTTTACTTTCTTTTTCTTATTTAAGGCATAGGGTATCGTTTCCAAGGTTACCCAAGTGTCCGAGGTAATATTGTAGGAGTAGAATTCGTTGGTACCGGCACCTTTGAGGGCGAATAAGAGGTTATTACCACCAAAGGTAATACAACCACCCCGTTTCACTGGTCTGCCTCTTGGTCCAAGTGGCATATCCATTTTTTGTGCCCATTTTGGCAAAATAATTGAATCAACCTGACAGTAGGCAGTAACTGTATCATTAGCTGTGCTATCATCACCAACTAAAGCCGTATACGAAACAAGCCGATAACCGCCAAGGTTAGCGGTCCAGATTGGGAAGTCAAGAATTTGTTCCATCCAAGGACCTAAGTCGGCACAAAATGCCGAATCAAAATAGACATTACTACCACTCGCTGTATCAGTGATGCTGAACCAAGTCCAGAATGATTCGATAGTACTGGAATAGTTTTTCACAACAACGCGCGGTTGAATTGGTCCTAATAAAGTCCGTCTTCCTGGAAAGACAATTCTTGAGACACCCACATCCCGAGTCGCAACATTAAAAGTAATTGATAAGGTGTCATTGCTTCGAACCATATCACCAGCTATTGCTAAGGAACAACGAGCAATATAAATACCAGGCACTGCATCCCAAGCCGGAAAAGTGGCGTCGTAACTCGAATCCGGTGCCAAGAGTGGAACATAAGCGGAATCGAAATAAACCGTACCACTGGCACTACGAATTCGGAAATAGACATAAAAATCAAGTGAATCACTGCCATTATTGATGACTCGGGCAATTGGATTCATTATGCCGGGTGGAATAACTGGGCTTGGCGAAATGATTGAATCTATTGCGACATCTTTGACGCGCACTTGCACCGAACCTGTATCTTGGTTATTATTGGGATTGGCATCATTGGCAATCACTGTCGTGCATTGGACTGGATAAATCCCTTTTGGTTGTGAGATACGCCAAGTGTCAAAGGTGACTAACGAATCGGCAAGTGAATTAAGGGTTATGATTACAGTATCAGTATAAAAGGTGCCGATTCGGAAAATAGCCAAGAAGGTTTTGTTTGAGGTGCCTTGGTTTGATACCCAGGCTTGGACTGGCACAACCGAATTGGAATCTACCACACCTAATGGTGAGACAATGGAGTCAACGCTGATATCAACCCTTTGAATCCAGAATTGTGAGGTACGCCGGTCATTAGACGGGTTCATATCAAGGGCATAAGCGGTGCTACAAGCCGTTGTATAAGCACCAACCGGACCAATTGTCCAAGGTGCAAAGTCTACTGTCCGCTGTTGTCCAGCCGGCAAATTCCTAACCATCTGAGTATTCGTCCAGGTGGCTGGTCCAGTTATAGTGAATATTACCGGGAAGCTATCTACTAAAACATTGCCTGAATTTTCAACTATTGCCTGTGGTGTGATTGGATTAGCGGTTGAATCAATATTGCCGGTTGGTGCCAAAATTGAATAGGTTCGCACATCGCGAACCAAGACTGTAATATTTCTTGTCTGACGGTCATTAGAATGGTCAATGTCGCCATCTAATTCGGTGCTACATCGCACAATGTGTTGGCCACGCCGGACTGCAACCCAATTGCTAAAACTTACCGTTGCGGAATCGCCAGGATTTAAGGTAAGTGGTGTCGGTAGGCTGTCGAGATAAAAAGTACCAATCTTTGTCTTCACCTGGAAAGTGGAGACCTCGGTACCGAAGTTTTTAACACGGGCAGAAATTTGAATGGTTGTGCCGGAATCAACATTCGGTCCAGATGGGTTAAGAATCAATGCGGTCACTCCCACATCACCACCCGGGGTTACAACTCGGAAAGTACTGTCAGTGTGATTATTAGTTGGGTCGACATCACCAATCAAACCAGTTGTGCAGCGTGTTGTGTAAATACCGGTTTGCCCAACTGTCCAAGGGTCAAAACTAACCGTAGTAGTTTGTCCAGCATTTAGATTAATAGTCTGGGTATCAGCCCAAATATAAGCACCACGGGTGATACGGAAAATTGCGGGGAAACTAACCGGTATAGTTGCATAATTCGTTATGCTTGCCTGAGGCACAACCGTTGGAGTAGTAGAAGAATCAATGGTTCCAACTGGTGCAACAATGGCATTTACACCAACATCAAATGCGACCACCTGAACCGTGTCAATTTGAAGATTATTAGCCAATACCGAATCCTGCACCATCGAAGTTGAGCAGCGAACCTGGAAAATTCCAACCGGACCTGCTGTCCAGTTTGGTGCGAAACTGACGGTATCAACTTCACCTGGGTTCAAGACTATCCCGGTTTGGGTCCAAGAACTTGGTGGCACGGTCAGAACGGTAAGCGAGACATCAAAGGTATCGGTCTCAGTCCCAAAATTTCTCACCACTGCACGAGGTGTAACCGGACTACCTAAAGGAACAATACCCTTGGGGGCAAGAATTTCAGTAGTTCCAACATCGTGAACAATGATTTCAAATTGTCGTGAGACTGTGTCGTTTACCGCACTGGTATCAATATTTAAAGCGGTAGAACATCGAACAGTATAAGTTCCCCGCGGTCCGATTGTCCAAGGCGCAAATTGAACTGTATCAGCGGTGTTGGGTGGAAGATTATTCACCCACTGAATATTAACATAAGTTGCTGGTGGTAAAATTCTCATAATAACTGGGAAGGATATAGCTTGCGAACCATAATTGAAGACAACCGCTTCTGGAATCAATGATACCGTTGAATCAATTGTTCCAGTTGGATACAAGATTTCGGTCACTCCAACATCCGCATCGGAAACCGTCACCGAATCAATTATTAGATTATTACTTGGAACTAAATCATTAGCCAAATCGGTCGAACAACGAACCTGATGGGTGCCAAGTGGTGTTGCCGTCCATAACCCAAAATCAACCGTATCGGTCACACCAGCCCCTAAATTATCTATCGTCACCGTCCAAGTAGTCGGCACTGGTGTCAAAACAATCATCGAAACATCAACACTCTCAGCTTGGGTTCCATTATTTCGTACTACCGCTTGGGCAGTGACACTTCGATTCAACGGCATCACTCCCTTCGGCGCAATAATTTCAATTGTCGCGACATCATGAACAATAATGGAAAAGAAACCTGACATCGTATCATTTACTGCTGCGGTGTCAAAGGCAAGGGCAGTAGTGCATTTCACCTGATAAGTGCCACGCGGTCCAACAGTCCAAGGGTCAAACGGTATCGTCAAGCCACTATTACCGGCCAAATTGACAATTTGAGTATCAACATAATTAGCTGGCCCGGTGAAAGTAAGAATTGCTGGGAATGACGCTGGATTAGTACCATAGTTATAAAAACTAACCAGTGGTGTTATTGTTGCTGTCGAATCAACATTGCCGGTAGGAAAGACGATTGCCGTCACTCCAACATCCGCATCGGAAACCGTCACCGAATCAATTATTAGATTGTTATTGGGGACTAAATCGTTAGCCAAATCCGTAGAACAGCGGACCTGATGAGTTCCAAGTGGTGTTGCCACCCAGAGTGCTAAATTAAAGTCTACCGTATCGGTTTCACCTGCCGGTAATGTGACGGATTGCGTAAACGAATTTGGTGGTGGTATTGTCGGAAGAATAACCAATGAGACATTAAAAGTCTCACGCACCGACCCAAAGTTAGTGACAACCGCTTTCGGATTATAAGCGTGATTAAGAATCACGGTATCCACTGGTGCTAGTATCTCAGTCACCCCAACATCGTGCACTCGAATCACAAATGAACCAGATAAAGTGTCGTTTACTGGATTAAAATCTGGCATAAGTTCGGTTGAACATCGGGTTGTATAAGAACCGCGCGGTCCTACTGTCCAAGGCGCAAAGGAAACCGTTGTCCCAGTATTTGGTGGCAGGCCAATTACTGTCTCGGTAGCGGTATAACCCGCTTCTAAGATTCGGAAAGTCACCGGGAAAGTTACCGCTGATGAACCATAATTATAAACACTACATTGTGGAACAAGGGTAGCAGTCGAATCTAATGTGTCTACCGGAGCAAGAATCGCTACTACGCCAACATCAAAATCCGTAACAATGACCGTATCAATCTTCAGATTATTAGCAACGACTAAATCATTAGTTAAAGATGTCGAACAACGGACTTCAAATGTTCCTAAAGGACTTGCGGTCCAGTTCGGGGCAAAACTGACCGTATCAACCGCACCAGAATCTAAAATTATTCCAGTTTCCGTCCAAGAACTCGACGGCGATGTTAGAACAACAAGCGAAACATCAAAGGTATCGGTCTCGGTACCAAAATTTCTAACTACTGCTTGGGGTGTAATTGAACTATTTAAGGCAACGACACCAATTGGGGCAAGAATTTCCGTAACACCAACATCATGCACCCGAATCGTAAACGAACCGGATAAAGTGTCGTTCAATGCATTGGTGTCGGGACTCATTCCGGTTGAACATCTTGTCGTATAATTGCCCCTTGGCCCGACCAACCAGGGCGCAAAAGGAATCGCTGTGCCGGTATTGGGGGCTAATGCGGTAACGGTTTGCGTATTGCTATAACCCGCTTCTAAGATTCTAAAAGTAACCGAAAAAGTAGCTGGTGATGAACCATAATTGTAAACACTACAGCGGGGCACAATCGTCGCAGTCGAATCGGTCGGACCAACTGGCTCCAAAATTGCCACCACACCGACATCATCATCGTAGACTATTACCGAATCCGATAAAGTATCATTGACTGTGACTAAATCGCCAATTAAAGCGGTGGTGCAGCGAACTTGAAATGTCCCAATTGCAGTTGCGGTCCAAGGATTAAAACTAAGTGTTGTTTGGTTGTTAGGGTCAAGGGTTGTGAAGACGGTATCAACATAAGTCGCTCCAATCGTTAATATCACATCAAAAGAATCTCTAACACTGCCAAAATTCCGCACTGTTACTTGAGGTGTGATAACACTATTTTTCTTAATAAGTCCGGTTGGCGTCACAATATCAATCATCCCAGCATCGTGGACAATAACCGTAAATGAACTATCCTGCCAGTCATTGGATGGGTTAATATCACCAACCAGGGCGGTTGTGCATTTAGTGTTATAAATGCCACGTGACAATTCAATGCCTAAAGCAGCAAAATTTATTGTCGTATCGCGGTTAGGACCAAGGTCTAATATCTGCTGAGTATCCGCCCATACTAAATTCCAGCCACTGTCATAGATATAGAAAATTACTGGGAAACTTAGCGTATCGGAAATGCTATAGTTATGAATTGTTGCTTGAGGTATAATTGAGGAGACCGCACTCGAGTCAATATTGCCGGTTGGTGTAATAATAGTCGTAACGCCGACATCCTCGTTCTGCTCAATAATGTAACAAGTATCCTCTTTCGGGTAATGATTAAAAGCCGAGACGGTAACAAACATTTGACCAACAGTGGTAGGATTTATTGTAAAGTTAACGATACCGCTGGCATTAGTATACCCCCGCACATAAACTTCATTTCCTTTCCAAAGACAAACTAAAGCATTCACAACCGGCGCATCACTCGGGTCAGTGACGGTTACAGTAAAAGTTTGGCTACCAGTGTTTATTGTATCGTCAAAGGCAAGAGTCATTGTCAAAGGAACATCCTGCCACATCGGCATCTCCGGACAACCAAAGAGATTTAACTCGTAATAACACCAACGCCAAACCTGTTGGTTAAGAGCTGAGTTCCGATAAAATTCTTTCGATTCGGCATGGGTGATACCGATTCGGAAGGTATCATAATTAAAAAAGAAATAATAAAATTGAAAATCAAGAAGTTCTGAAGGACCAATGTTAGGCGGCGTTCCCCAACCATATCTTGAATTCATAATCACCGCCACCGCACAATTCTGGACATTCACCATAGATTCAGCAAGACAATCCGAGTATTCAAAATTACCTGGATAGCAAGCAATCGAATTAGCAATAAGATACTTATTAACATTGGTCTGTGTTCCGGGATGGCCGGTATGATACATTGCTGGTCCGGTGCTTGTCCAATAAACCCCAACATCATTGCCATGCCCAACCAAATGGCAGAATTGAAAACCATTATTTAACGAATCCCTAACTTCATTAACCACTCTTGTATCATTGATATAGCGGTCAGTCCAACCAGCCGGTGTATATTTCGCTATCGAATCTTGCGATTGTTTGCTATCATAACCTGACCATAGTACCCCCCAAGGTAAAAGGATTCTTTTGATGTAATCAGTATTTGGATTCTTCTCATAGGTAAATAATTTATTCAAGAAATTGGAAATTTCGCTCGCTGTTTCTACTGATGCCCTTCCGATGTAAACATCATAATAAAGGTCAACCGTGTCTCGCCTACCGCCTATTGTCCAAGTATCGCCAAAAACATTGTTTTGGTTACCATCCCAACTCCAATCTAAATCAGCAAAATACAAATCGCAAGGTATGAAACTGTCAATATGAGGTGAAACCCAGGCATATGTTCCTCGTTTTGGGATTATCGAATTATCACCTGCCAGAAGCACAAACTTCAAACCTGAATCGGCGAAACAGGTTCGAATGTAATTTCGGATTTTTTCTTGTAAGTCCCGGCCGGAATAATTAGTATTTATCCAGTTAGTATTTCGAATTTTGGTGTTCCAGCCTTTTTTAGTCTTCCATTCGGCTAAGGGCTGGAAATTCGATTCCAAGGTGCTACTGGTTATAATCAAGTAATCAATCTCGTTACCTTGGTCAATCAGTTTCGTCGGTGGTTCAAAACGTTTTAAATCCTTTTTGTTGATTATTAAACTTCGCACTTCTTGACCAAAAAGTCTCTTCTGGGATTCGGTTAAAAGTTGCGGTGCAACCTTACCTTCTTCATAAATAATTTCTAAGACCAGTTCGGTGTATAAGAAAAGCCTCCGTTCCTTAGGCACATAATGTAAAGGATAAACCTCAACCCCAGCAATCCGGTAGCCACTTTTTGAACCAGTCGGCACAAAATCAACCAACCGGGCTGGATACTCTTCAGTTGAATTATAAGTTGCTTCATCAGGTGGCACAAAAGGAATCTCGCCTTTGTAAGAAATTGGCACTGGTGGTTGACTGGGATGAATATAATATTTGCCTTCAACTTCAACTTTCTTAAATGACAAGACCTTTACCTCAGTAACTTCTGCCGTTGGTGGAACTAAAACCTGAAAAATTAGATAAGGAATCATTGGCTTACCAACCTCCGCGGTATAAAGCCAATCCCGTATTACCGGCAAATCGAATTCGCCAATCTTCTTGAATCCTATTTCACTTTTTGCAAAATTGAACTTTTCGGTAATTGAACCAGCTTGGAGTCCGGTGCTTACGAGTGCTAATAGGATTAGCATATAGGTAAAAATCGAAAAGCAGGTCTTCTTGCCTAACCTCTTTTGTTTATTACTGCTGAAATCCATTTGTTCCTCCTTCTTTTTGTTTTCAAGTTTTAACCGATTCGCCATTAGGTTTGTGGCGAATCAGTCTGTTCACAAAAATAAAGGAAAAGAGCAATTCCTAAAATTTTATCGCCTTCGGTAAAATCGCTGCCAAACCCCAAGTCCATTGCTTCGCAACCATTAGAATTACATAAAATCATAACTCGGTTTAGGACTTTGTCAAGGAAAATTTATTGCTTGCGGTCGTTAATTGTGCATTCATTTTATTAAGGCACAAAAATCGTCTTGAGATTGGTGCGTTCAAACATCATAACTAAAGCCGGCTCAGAAGCAATTGAACGATGCGCCAAACCTTTTGGTAATAATAAACCTTCGCCTTCTTTTAAACTAACTTTTTCATCTTTTTCTAATTCAATCGTAATTTGTCCCTTTAAAACAAAAAATAATTCTTCGGCATCGTGCTTATGAAAACGATAAGTTCCCTCAAACCTTGAGAGAAGTAAATGATAACCATTCATCCGGACAATTTCAATCGGCGACCAAGGTTTTTTGATACTCTGGGCTAAGGAATCGAAATTAATTTTTTCCATCGTAATGGTATTATACGCTTAGCAAAATCGTTGTCAATGCTTATATATGAGAACTCTGAAAAAAAATGTGGTTTTGAATTTTTGCTCTTTATCATTCCCACCTATTCTAAGGTTCGACAGTTCTCGTCTTAATCGAGACTGTGCAAAAATGTAGTAACCATTAACCCGGCTCATCTAATTTAGGACAAATTTTGAAGCAAGATTTCAAATTCCGCCTTGACAAACCAAAAACGTTAACTATACTTCTTATATGAAAAAAGTAAATGCTAATTTATTGCTTGTCGCCTTTAAAATGAAAAGCAACTTAACCCCAACCCAAGCCATAAAAATCCGCCGTAAGCTCTATGGTTATACCGACTTCTCTCAGTTTGGTAAGTACCGGTATTCAAGAGCTGGAATTTTAGCCCAAATCCCGCATCAAAGAATTTTACCCGGCGTAATCTTAATTGAGCAAAAAGACCTCGATAAAATCTTAAAAGTCCTTAAAGGTAAGGCAAAGCTTTGGCTTGCCGAATATAAGAAATCTGTAAATTAGTTTCTTGGTCTTATCTCCGCAGAGGTCTTTCCTAAAATAGGATAAAGATTCAGATTGATGTTTCGCTGGTAAAGTCAGAACAGAGGATTGCGGATGTAGGCAAGATTCAAGAGCGGCGAAAGAAAATTGGTCAAGAATGAATAGGAACAGTTACTGCTGGCGAAGATCCAGGTTTTGTTAGTTGATTAGGATTATCGGTTTATATTGATGGGTAATAGGATGATAAAACGGACTTGCAATGCTCAAATTTGTGCGACGGATAAGAGTGGATTTATTGTTGCTTTTGAGACAAACAATAAGCCGACCAATACTTTCCAACACCACAAGTCATAATAAACGACCGACCTTAGTAGACGGTATAGTAGCCGGTAGATGAAAACGATGTAGTTTATCTTCGACATTATCGGATTTTAAATGAGTATAACCTCTTATGCCGAAGAGAGACCGCAAAGCAAAGTTTAGTAAGACTGCTTTAGTCAAACCACTTGGATTAAGTTTTGGATATAAAGTTGATGTATCTTTTTTATTTTACCGCGTTGGTATTGCTTGGTAGATATTATGGAATAATTTTATAGTCGGGTTCCTGAGCATCGGAATTTCACCTTGACGCTGCGGGCGGAACGTTAACTTAACGGGCTCAAGGCTCAATTGATGTTAAGACTCGTGTAGCGCATCCTGAGTCTAATAGTCGATCGGAAAGATTGCATCGGACTCATTGTGACGAAGGTTTAACTGTAGAAGATTTAGGGAGTTGCTACAAGGCTTTAGCGGCTATGGGACGTTGGAGTGATTACTACAATTACAAGCGTCTCCCGCGCTGCCACTTATTTATATCCAATTGATTACTGTCGAGAAAATCCGCGAGTTCGTCTCACGGAGCACGCAAGGAAGTTAGAACAAGCAGTTAAGTTTGAAGAATATATAAGTAATTAAATTAAAAACACTTACGGCGAAAATATCCCAAATTTTAAAACCCATCTCGTCTAACACATTGTTTTCATACTTAATTAAGAAGAGCTTATAAATTTGGTTATTATCCAAAAAGTTGGAAATTAAAGGTGATGTAATTATCTGAGATTACAAATATGCGTCTATAATTAAAGTGAGGCAACCAAATTACCTGTTGCAAATATCAAAACATACTTCCCTTATTACCTCCGTAAAATTATTGGGCAGTCAGTAGAAAAAATTGTTTAAAGGCAATCATCAATTTTACTTCGGATCGCCGCTTTACTCCACTTTGTACCCTTTGTCCGAAATCCGCCCAAGGTAGATGGAAATTCATTCTCATACCAACCGAGCAATTAGGAATTTGAATCTTGCTACTTCCAAAGTTTATCTCCGGGTGCATTCCCGCTTTATGTAAGCATATGAGCGCTAAAGAGGTTGCAGAGCATTTAGGATTAGTTGGAAAACAGTGAAAGAGATTGATACAAGTAGGCATTGCAAGAGGAATTTGGCGAAGTGGACTATAGGGGTTTAAGGATTTTGGCTATTGATGAGATTGCGATTTGGCATAGACATAAGTATTTGACCGCGGTATTAGATTACAAGACGGAACAGGTGGTTTGGATGGACGCAGGTCGGAGCGAGAAGATATTAAATAGTGGTAGCGGATTTCAATCGAGGGATTAATAGGATCCGTAAATATTAAGTATCATTGTGCCCAGGCTGATAGCGAGTATCTGAATTAACCCCAGTGGATTAGAAGAGATAAACAATTATAAGTATATCAAACAGCGAGTTTATTGACTTCAGATACGGAATACTTTATTCTAAAAATCCCCAACTAAATTGGAGATAAGCCCATATCAAGACTACAAGACAGAAGAATCTTAACTTTAATTCATTAAATGTTTCACGTGAAACATTTGTTCACTTTGTTGTCAAAAATTTTTGTTGGCTTTTGGCTCACCTGGGGCATAAAAACCAATAGCCGAAAAGTAAACTGCCGTTTCGATTCTGTGTCTTATGGTTTAATAATTAAATTTTTTAAGCTTATGTAAAACAGGGAGTATTATTGATGACCCTAACTAAATTAATAACTTAAGTTCCAATAATACCTTCTGTAACCACAAATCAGTTATCATTCGATTTCTCACAAGGGCCAATCTATCTCAGCAATGTCCTCTTGAGTGGCTTTCCACTTAATTTTATTCTTAAAAACTGGATTAAGAAACCGGCTGGATTAAAGTATCGCCCCACCGGCAATTTCTAATTTTCGTTCCTTGGTTTGCCACTATTTTAAGAATGCTATTAAAAATTTCTGACCGAGCGCTAAGGTTTGTCTCGTGGTAGTTAACGAAGTTGTTTAAAAGGTAAATGCAAAAGCCAGCAAAACAGCATATCGACTAAGGAATAGAAGCGCAATATTGACCGATATTAAAAACGCACAAACCACTTTGCAATAAAACCACCATCGAAATTAGAAAAGAAATTTAAGTAATTAAGGAACGAACCCAATAATCAATTATTGCCATTTAGCTTAATTTTTAAAAATAGGCCGTCACCATCTCTCATAAAACACTACCCACCATCCTCATACCCTAAAGTATCAAACAGAAACGATATCCCAAAAAGACTTGAAACTGGAAAATTCGGCAAATTAGTTCGGAAAGATGTTTTTCCTTAAAATCATTATTAGATACCAGCTATTGATGAAAAAATTAAATTTACTTCTTCTTTAATGACCAACTCCGAAAAACATCTTGTCGCCAGAATTTCTTAACCACTGGGAAAATACGCTTGCTCTAAAAACGGTAGAAAATACGGCACGTTCGAGACCCTTTATACTGATTTAATTATCAAAAGTATCCGAGGCTGAGCCAGCGCAAATAGGTCAGGCACTAACCGAATTTAGGATTGTTATCCTTAAAACACCATCCCCGCGCGCCGTAGAAGAAAGAGAAAATTTGAATACCTCTTTAGGGATTGTTTAACATTGCAAAGAGGTATGACATTTTTAACCCCACCGGCGTAACATTGAAAAATTAGTTTCAATATTGTAACTTGACTAATAGCTTTTTTTAAATATTATATCATACAAAGAAAGACAATGAAAAACGATTTGTGGAAATTTCTGGTTCTGATGATTAAGTCTCGAATTATCAGAAACTTAAATATTCGAACTTTGTGGATATCTGTGTGGATATCGTCCGTGCGCCGAGCAATGATTTTTTCTAAAATTAATTTTTGTAATATCAACCCGTGGTAAGGATAAGAAAATGGATACTATTTTGAATCAGCCAGGAAAAATGGAAAATACTCCAAATTCCAGTTACGAATTTGGGTTTTCAAGTACGGAGCTTAAAGCTAATTCTGTTAATGATGGGTCCGGGACAGTGTCCGAATACGATATAGCCCGTCTTTTCTGGGATAAGGTCCTTAACGTATTAAGTTCTGAATTGACCAACAAGGAAGGTTTTACAACTTGGCTACTACCCACTAAAGGCATCTCTATGAAAAATAATATCTTAACCGTGCAAACCCCAAACCATTTTTTTATTGATTGGATCAGCCAGTACTATCTAAAAATGATTGAGCTTGCTGTTAAAAAAGTTTCGGACCAACCAATAAAGGTTTGTTTTGTGGCAGCTAATGAAGTGACCCAAGAGTTTAAAGATGAGATTGAAGCGTTTAAGTATAAGGTTCAGGGGTTGGATAATATTAATGAACGATATACATTTAGTAATTTTATCGTGGGTGAAAGCAACCGCTTAGCGTATGCCTCGGCAAAAGCAGTGGCTGAATCTCCGGCACGAAGTTATAATCCCCTGTTTATATATGGAGGCGTAGGGTTAGGTAAGACCCATTTGCTTCAGGCAATAGGTAACCATGCTAAAAAAATTAACCCTCTTTTGAAAATACTCTATACCCCCGCAGAAAATCTTTTCATCGAATTAATCCAAGCAATTGGCCGAGGTAATACCCTGTCTTTTAAACAACGGTACCGGTCCTGTGATATATTGTTAATTGATGATATTCATTATCTAAAAGGTAAGGAACGGTTACAAGAAGAAATTTTCCATTTGTTTAATTATTTACATCAAGCTGGTAAGCAAGTGGCATTCACTTCAGACCGTCCACCCTACGAGATTCCAACTATCGAAGAAAGGTTAGCCTCAAGATTACAAGCCGGGTTAGTTGTGGATATTCAACCGCCGGAGTTAGAAACGAGAATAGCAATAATTAAAAGAAAAGCTGAAGAGGAAGGTTTTCCGATAAGTCAAGACATAGCTTATCTAATTGCCTCGCGAGTAACTACCAATATTAGGCTATTAGAAGGTGTATTAATCCGACTGATAGCAATGAGTTCCATTCGGTCCGAACCAATTACTAAGGGACAAGTAGAGGCAGTGTTGAAAGCAATTATACCCCCAACCGTTAAAATTACCGCCGACCAAATAGTCCAAGCTACCGCTAATGAATATAATATAAGTCCGAGTAAAATCAGGACGCGCCAAAAAACTAAAGTTGAGGTCGAAGCAAGGCAGGTCGCAATGTATTTGATGCGCCAAATTCTCAATTACACTCTTAAAGACATCGGCGACTACTTTGGCGGCCGTGACCATACTACAGTTCTTCACGCCTGTCAAAAAATCGAACAAGAAAGGCGCCGTAGACCAGATTTTGATGATAAAATCAAAAAGATAACTCAGTGGATAAATTATGGATATCTGGTTTAAATCTTTCCTTTTGGGTTCATTCACAAGATTTCCACTACCTTAAACCACCCCACCGGTACTAATAATAAATATGTCGAGATGTATGTCACTAAAAATCAATCAGTTAAACAATTCGATGTTATAATAATTAAATTATATTCACAATTCACATTACAATAACAACAACCTATTATTTATTAGTATTTAAAATAATAGAATTTTTGCTACAAGATTATGATTAACTTTTACAAATACTCAACTCGCCATTGAACCAACCGTAAAAGAACCATATCAGTGCTTTGGAAAAATTTTTTCTTTCTTACCAAAGGATTATCCAATTATATTCTCTTCGACAGAAGTAATAAACTAATAAAGTTCTGTTGGTATCTTACTTTTCAGGACATCTGTACTTTTCGAACTAATCGGTCTTTTTGTAACAAGCGGCTCCCTAGCCAGCTTCTTTTTTCGACCTGCTTCGTTCCAACCCTATCAGTTTACCTTTTAGAGATTCCCTTTCCGATTACGAGTCAACCTATCCGCTACCTTCCAAGCCGGTCCTCCCGCCAATATACCTGCCTAGAGACAAACCCACTTCTCAACCACCTTCCGAATCAACCGCCAAACTCGCCTTCGACACTTTCCCTGTGCCAAATATCTAGACTACCCATGAGACAAGCCCGAGACCTACCCCGAATACCGCTCCCTATACTACCTACGAGATAGCCATAAGGTAGCCCAGGGCTAGCCCCCTATGATATGTCAAGAGAACATTAGATATGAAAAATCAATAGGTTAAATGATTATTAACGAATGAACCCTATTTCTTAAATAAAAGAATTAGCAAAATTTCAGAAACAAAACGACCCAAACTTCTTTTGGGAAAAAGCCCATTGCTATTGGGTAATTAGTGGAGAGGGGTTCAACTCGAATCGAAAAATCTGAAAGAAGAAAATTTGGTTATTTGAGTAAGATAAGTTTTCTCGATTGCTGATAGTTGCCAGCCTGGAATCGGCAGAAATAGATTCCTGGACCTAACTCTTTTCCGTAACTATCTTTGCCATCCCAGACAAAATAATTGGCCGTAGCTGGTAACTTGTGACTTAAGACTAACCTACCCATTGCGTCATAAATTTTAATTTCGAATTTTGAATTTTGAATTCCGAATTCTTTTATCTGCCAACTAATCTTTATCTTGTTCTTAAATGGATTGGGAAAACATTGTAACGATTTAAAGCTAATCTTAGTCTTTTTATTATCCGTAATTTCAACCTGTGGGTTGTAATCTATTTCTTGATAGGATATTCTTGCGCTGTCAATCGCTTCGTCGGTTCTAATTTGAAGCCAATAAAAATCGTTCGGGGTTGATATCTGTGTGCTATCAAATTCCTGCCAAGCTTCCCATTCAATTATCCCAACATTGTCAAACCAAGTGTAGCCAATACCCGAATCCGGTGCACTGCTTTGTAATATAATATCAAAGAATTGGGTTTCAGTATTTGGAACAAATTCATTGTAATAAAATTCCCAATTGTTCGTCCCATTTATTGTTGTATCAAGGTTAACCGCTCCATTATAACCCGAAGTCCTTGACCGATAAAATCGAACTTGAATCAAAGCACTGTCGCTATTTTGGGTCTTGATGTTACCATAAAGCGTATAAGCAGTAGAATCCGAATAACAGATAATCCGGTCTTCAAGGTTTGTGACAATTGGATTTGAACCAGCTTGCCGTCTTTGGCATAATGACCTTTGACCTTGATAGGCAACCGTATCATAAAACTCATCGGTTTGATTAATTAACCAAAGCGACGAGCCTTCATCTTCAAAATTTCCGCACCAAAACCAAGTCAAGTCCCTACCCAAACGGAATTGCCAATCTCTTTCTGGCATAATGGCAAGAATCTTCGCGATACTGCCATTTCGCGGTAGCCTAATTGGTTGTGACACCCAATACCCATTCTCTTCTTTCAATTGTAATTCTTGGTCATAAGAATTGACAACTGGGTTTAGGGTTAAGGTGTCAAGGACAATCTTTGCCATAACACTATCCCGGTCAACAATCAAATAGGTCTTTAATTCTTTTGACCGTCTTGCCAGATAGTCAAGGATATGAATACCCAATTCACCTTGGGCACGGACCGGAATATAATCGTCAATATAGACCGGAATTACTGAGTATTCATAAAATCCGGTTCCATTAATTTTAGCCGAAAGAATCATTGAAGGATAGGTCTCGGGATAATCTAAGTCAAAGCAGAAATTGCCTAAAGAGTGAGCAATCAATTTACCGTTATAGACTTCAAAGCCTTGGATGATATGGGGGTGATGACAGACAACCAAATCCGCCCCAGCATCAATTGCCAAGCGTCGAACCCGGATGTCACTGGTGCAAGGGATTAAAAATGTTGGGGAATAGAATTCATCACTTAAAGGGTTCAATGGTTGAGGCACTAATGAGTACTCACTGCCCGAATGCATCTCAACTACAATCAAATCCGCATCTTCTCGGATATTACTGATATTGCGGACAAGATAAAAGGTATCAAGATTGGCAAAGCCTGGTTTATTAAAGCCAGCATTCAAATAGGGTTGATAGTTATCATATTGACCAGTCCGGTCACTATAGGCTAAAAATCCAATATTGACCCCGGATTTTAATTTAAATAAAGGTAGATATGCCTCATAAGAATTTGCTCCAGCACCAGAATATAAAATAT
Source organism: Caldifarciminota bacterium (assembly GCA_039801565.1). Classification (GTDB taxonomy): domain Bacteria; phylum Hydrothermota; class Tepidihabitantia; order Tepidihabitantales; family JAOUPE01; genus JBDRUX01. The sequence continues at coordinate 93,628 of JBDRUX010000001.1, read as the reverse complement.
TATTTTCGGCCAAGACACTTTGGGTCTGTTGCAATCCTTCTAAGCCATAATCAATGATATGGTTATTTGCCAATGAGACAATATCAATCCCAGCATAGACCAAACCAGCCACATTACTTGGCCTACCTCGGAATACAATCGGTTTGGTTGGATGGCGGGTTCCTCGGTTGGTGAGCGGCGACTCAAGATTGGCTACAGTGATATCGGCGCTGTTCAAATATGGTAAAGTTGGTTCAAAAATACCCTCTACCCCAAGCGTATCAATGATGCCACCAGGCAGTTCATATCTTCTTGCCAACATAATATCACCAACAAAATTCATCGTGATCGGAAAGGTGGTCGGTCCTGGGTCAATCCTAACCTGACAAGTCGCTCTACCCCATAATCCAGTGCTGTCGCAGACTTCTAATAATACCGTATATTCGTGGTCATCTTCGATAATGTAAGTATGAATCGGATTGGAATCATTGCTGGTCGAATCGTCACCAAAATACCAGAAATATTGATGGCTATAACTATCCGGGTCAATCACCTTGGAATAAAAATGAACAGTGACACTCTTGACTCCTTGACGATTTATCAAGATTTCACCAATCGAATCCCATATCACAACTTTTGGTGCGATTGGTAAGTCATCAGTAATATCAATTATCTCATCAAAATAGGCAACCGCACTGGTATCAGAGTCACGGTCATTGATAAAGACGATGCCGGTAATTATTGGCAGATAACCAAACCAGTTGAGCCAATCTTCGCCCACCGGTAGTTGGTAAATATTCCAGGTGTTTAAGGGGAAAGCGCCTTGATAAACGGTAACCCAATTTTGAACATTTAACTGTTCGGTCCCGGCAAAAGAGTAAAATAAAGTATTAACCGAATCCATTAAACCAAATCCTTGAATTTCGCCAAGTTGTTCAATAAATCCGGCTACCTGCCAAACATCATTAGTATCAAGTTCAATCGAATCAATCATCTCAATCTTCCAGGTATTGCCGTATAATTTGAGCGAATAGAGTGAATTATTATAGGTATTGGTCGAATCCAAAATCCAGGCATCAGGTTGAATATCCTCACCCGGATAAGATAAAAGTTCAATCTGCCCATCGTCAAAATTTTCAATAACTCGATTTGCTTTTGAAAGGAATCTCGCATCCAATTGAATCGCATTCAAATTTGTTATTAAAATAATAATTAGCAATTTTTGGTTCATTCTTTAATACTCTATAGAATTACACTGTTTGAGTCAAGAAAATCGGAGTTTTAAGGTTTGAATTTTTCTAATCGGGGTTGGGAATCTTCAATAACAACATAGTTGTAATCATCAATCCAATTGCCGGTATTTAAATAATAACCAGCCCCGATTTTTTGAAATCTTGGTTTGTGGGTATGACCTAAAATAACTATATCATAGCCTTCGCGTACAATCTTCTTTTGAGCAAAGGACTCAAATTTACCGACCACACCCATTGAATCCGCTAAATTCCGCGCCACGCTCTCAATCCAACGGGCATAAGCTAAACCAAGTTTGGGATGGAGTAGACAATAGACAAAGGGATTGGATTGACTTCTTAAGATGGTGCGACTTAATACCGTGAGAATCGAATGGTCAATTTCGTCGCCATGTCCAACATAAGCTTTCTTGCCATCTAAATTCGCAATTTGAAAAGTTTTGGCTAAAATTCCGTCATCGCTTTCGTTGGTCTGCTCGGTTGGTAAAAATTCGCTCAACTCGTCATCGTTTCTCACAAAATCGCGTACCCAATAATCGTGATTACCCAAAAGATAATATACTGGGATACCTGTCGCTCGTAATTCTTTTAAGCGTTTTAAGATTTGGCGGTTGGTTTCGGGGATTCTCTGCCGATAACGAAAACACAGTTCAAACAGGTCGCCGAGAATGAAGAGACTTTTTGCCTTGTTGCTTATCGATTCAAAAAATGAGAGCAATAAATTGGTATTGTGCCAATCATTATTACTGATATGGGCATCGGAGATGAAATAATGACCCTTACCGATTTCTTTTGTCCTCCCGCAACTTCGCAACAATCTTTTTGATATATGGTTTTAATGGTTTTGCCGTATTAACCTTAATAACATTTTTAGTCCTTGCCACTGGATCAAAATGTTTGCGCATTGCTTCATATACTTCGGGATTGGCATCCGAGAAATCGAAACTACGCTCCCGCTTACGCATCCGTTTTAAGACCATTTTTTTGGGGCAATAACATTCAATCATTAGAAAGTTAGCATTAAATTCTTGTCCAATTTTTTGCGCAGCTTGGCGAGATGCCTCCATCGAAAATGTGGCGTCCAATATACAGGACTTGCCGTAAGAAAGATAGCGGCGTGCCCGACTAAACATCTCATCATAAGTTCGGGCTGAGATGTCACCGGTGTAAATTCCTTTGCCATAACCAGTATAGTGATGTTGGTCAAGCGGTAAATTGCTTAACTCCTTACGGATAATATCGGTTCGCAAATGGTAAGCATTTATTTTCGGAGCCAAGGTTTGAGCAAAATGGGTCTTGCCAACCCCGGGCAGTCCAATCATCACAATTAACTTTGGTGAACTGAATAGATTTTGGGCATAATTTGCTGCCAACCGAAAATATTTTTGAGCCGTCTTCTGAGCAACTAATTTATCATCAGCGCTAATCCCTTTATCCTTAAGGTTAAAACTTGTCACCTTGCCCCGCACATAAGCCCGATAACATTTATAAAAATCTAATAACGCCAATAAATCATAATCTTTGGTATATTGTAGATAGCGGTCAATAAAAAAATTAGCCAGATGATGTTTATCGTAATAATCTAAATCCATCACAAAAAAAGCTACCTCGGAAGCAGTGTCGCAACAGGCGAATCTTTGATTGAACTCAATGGCGTCAAAGATATAAACCTTGTCGGTCAAAAATATGTTTTTGGAATGGAGGTCGCCATGACACTGACGAATTTTACCCGTCTCAATTCGCTGCGCGAATCGGTCTTGGTTATCCCACATAAATTTGTATACTGCCCGTTTAATCAAGTGAAATGTCCGGCGACTAATGGTTCGATTGATAAATTCTTCAGTTTGGGCAAAGTTCTCATCCCAGTTAAACTTAATCGTCTCGATACTGCCGAATTGATTAATCCGATGACCGGTCTCAGCGGTCTGATGAAAGTTAGCAACAATCTTGGCAATTTCATCAATTGTTGAGTAGGGGATATTGTCTTGCTTTAGAAGTTCGGTCATCAATCGGTCTTGGGGTAACTCTCTCATTTTAACCGCATAGTCAATAATCTCACCATCTTCACTTAAAACTATTTTCCCGTCACTTTTTTTAGCTACGGGCAGCACCGCTAAATAGATCTCGGGCGAAAGCCGTCGGTTCAACCGATACTCCTCTTCACAGAAAAATTTTCTTGCTTCTAAGGTTGTGTAATCAAGAAAACCAAAAAAGACCGGTTTTTTAATCTTATAGGCAAAATCACCAGTAAGAAAGACCCAGGAAGTATGAGTTTGAATTAATCGAACCGCTTTAACATTTTCGCCGTAGGTATCAGGTTTTAATAATGCTGAAAGGTAAGGTTCGATTCCCGCTCCGGGCAATTTATTTCTCCTTAGCGTTTTGATTTTTAATCTTGGATTCTTGTGAAGGCATTAGGTTAAAATTTAGTATCTTTAGGAATGACCACAATTCCCGAATCAGTGACAAAGAATCGTTTTCGGTCTTCGTCGAGATTATAACCAATTTCCATTCTTTCCGGAATCTTCACCCATTTATCAATGATGGCGCGCCGAATCTTAGCATAACGACCGACCTCAACCCCTTCCAAAAGGATTGAATCGGCAATATCGGTATAAGAATGAATATGCACTTGATGCGATATAATTGAACGACAAACCTTACCGCCGCTGATTATCGCTCCTGGAGCAATAATTGATTGCAAAATTTCGCCGACTCGACCCGACCGATAGTCAAAGAATACAGTTTTGGCCGGTGGCAATTGCGGTTGGTAAGTTCGAATTGGCCAGCGCTTATCATAAAGGTTAAAGATTGGTGCAACCTCCACTAAATCCATATTTGCCAGATAATAATCATCAATCGTACCGACATCCCGCCAGTATTTTATTGGTCCGCGGTTTTCATCCTCAAACGGATAACCATAAACCTTATAACCTTCAAACATCTTTGGTAAGACATCTCGACCAAAATCATGGGAAGAGTTGGGGTCTTCAGCATCAACCATCAGTGCTGCGACCAATGCCTCGGTATTGAAAAGATAAACACCCATCGAAATCAGTGCCTTGGATGGGTCATTAGGATTAGGCTTTGGTTTTTGGGGTTTTTCCTCAAAACCAACGATGCGCAGTTCGGAGTCAACCTCTAAGACCCCAAACCGTGAAGCCTGTTCAATCGGCACTTCATACAATCCAATCGTTACCGAAGCCTCTTTAGTCCGATGAAATTTTAACATCTTGCGATAATCCATCTTATAGATGTGGTCACCAGAAAGAACAAAGACATATTCGGGATTAGCCGATTTGAGGGAATAGAGATTTTGATAAACTGAATCAGCGGTTCCTAAATACCAATCATCTTTCATTCGGAACTGCGGTGGCAAACAATGTAAAAACTCACCAAGCTCCGGATTGAAGATATTCCAGCCAAGACTGATGTGACGGTCAAGAGCGAATGATTTGTATTGGGTTAGAACATAAATTCGTTTCAGATTCGAATTAACGCAATTCGACAGGGTGAAGTCAATGATTCGATAAATGCCCCCAAATGGTACCGCTGGTTTTGCCCGGTCTTTGGTTAGAGGATAGAGCCGTTCGCCCTGACCACCGGCTAAGATGAAAGCGATTGCATTCTTCACTTTATAATATTAATTAGAAAAAACAACTCGTCAAGGGTAAATTTTAGGAATCTCTCTCATAAATGAAAATTGTCAGCGGATGTTTCGCTTTTTTCTTTTCTCTCAAAGGCGGACCAAATCCACTCCTAAATACTATCTGCTAACGCATAAAATTTAAACTCTGCACCTGAAGAGTCGCTTCGCATTCTCTAATATCTTCCCCGATAATACCCGCTACCTAAATGTTAAAACTTCATTTTTCTCTGATAATATTAGTCATCCGTCAGGAGCCATTAAAAACCAGGATTGATGAATTCTAAAAGATTCTATTGCTGGCCTACGAGCAGACTCCTATGTAGCCTACGGGGGTAGCCCCCAAACCAACTCCCGAGGGTGCTTGCCAGATTGTTCTCTAACCCGCTTCGGGAGTTGCCTGCGAAGTCGCTCCCGAACCTACCTGCCAATCAGCTGCCGAAGTAACTCCCCAAGCAACCTATAGGAAGACTTAGGGGGTAGCCTACGGGGTTGCCCCGAGGCCATACCCCCTCCCAAAGCAATCTTAAATATAAGATATTTAAATATCAAAAGGTTAAAAGAAATTCGGCTCGATTTTGGTGTTAGTTTTAACTAACCTTTTGTGATGTTGATTGTTACTGAAGCAATGGCGAAGAAACTTAACGCAAGCCAAATTGACTTTAATAGCCAATCAGATAGCCTTAAAGCCGACTTCGGAGTTTGGTCACCTAAGTTTGTAATTGATTGTTATTGACGAAAGCAACATTTTAATTATCATTAGGCTAATGAAATCAATTACCATATTGAAGTTGGTCGGAAGTATAATCATTTGCCAGTTAGCAGGGGTTATTGGTTCAATTTTCACTACCCGTTCGATTCCAACCTGGTACGCATCGCTTAAGAAACCTATTTTTAATCCGCCAAACTGGCTTTTTGGTCCGGTCTGGACAGGTCTATTTCTGCTAATGGGCATAGCGGTATTTTTGGTTTGGCAAAAGGGAATGAGTTTCCCACAACTTAAACCAGCTTTAATCGTTTTTGGTATTCAATTGGTTTTTAATATCTTATGGTCTATCTTATTCTTTGGACTTCGTTCTCCTTTTATTGCCTTCATCGAAATCATAATCCTTTGGGTTTTAATATTAGTTACAGTCTTGTTCTTTTATCCAATATCTAAGACCGCTGGATTGTTACTGTTTCCCTATCTCTTATGGGTAAGTTTCGCTGCGATTCTTAATTTCGTGCTCTGGCGACTTAATTATTAAAAAGTTAGCTAATAGCCGTTATAAATTGAGGGGTTAATTCGCAATTAAACCTACCGACTTAACCGCTTCGCAAATTGCAGGCTTGACAAAAAGTTAAATTTATGTTATTATATTTTAGCTAAGGCCTAAACTTTAAGGTCGTTAGCAAGGAGGCGGATGCTATTTGGCAGCCAGAAAGGTATATGACCAAACGCTAAATAATCTTATCCGCCTTAAACGAATAAAAGCGAAGCGGTAAGGAGGTGTTGATGTTGTTCCCGAAGATTGCCACGGGCTTTGACATAATTGACAATCTGTGGCAAGGATTCTATAAAGGCAGAACTTATCTATTAACCGGCCCGGTAAATTCTGGTAAGACCACCTTTTGCCTTCAATTTGCTCTTACTGGATTACGGACAAGAGGAAAGGTGGTCTTTTTTACTGACGAAAGGGCTGAAGACCTTCTTTTGCGCGCTGAAGCCTTACAATTTGAACTGGCAAAACCCTTAGAACATAACGAACTTTTAATCTTTAACTTAAATCAAAAAAGTTCTTCATTAACTAATGAATTGTTAAGTAAAACAATAAATGAAATCAATCAAATTATTGAGCAAGAGAGACCGGAAAGATTAATTTTTGATTCATTTGCTCCCTTATTACAATTTGAAGACATTGCTATCCTAAAAGAAAAAATTACCGAATTAATTTATGCCTGGGAAGAATTTAAGGTAACAACTATAATCACCTTAGGTGAACCAGTCAATGCTTTGGCTCAACAAATCTTTGATTTTTTAACTTCGATAGTTACCGCTACTTTAAAGTTGACCCAACCGTTAGCGGATAACTCGCGGGTTTTATCCTTACAGGCAAGATTAGGGCATTATCCATTGACTCATACCGATTCCTATCAAATCCGAATTGGAATTGGTTTGAGTCGGTTCGAACCAACACCTCAACCGGAAATTACACCACAACCAACCTTGGTTGAAAAGGGAGAATCAGCCGAAATCGCTATCAAGCCCGAAGTCGCCGAACCGAGCAAGACAATTGAAACTGCGGTCATACCAACCGAAAAAGAAGCAATAACGGAGATTATACCAAAAGAACCACCACCCCAGCCAGAAAAAAGTATTAGTCCAACTATCGAAACCGATAGAATCCCACCGATCGTAATAGAAGAAGCAATTCCGGAATATCCAATTCGAGACTTAGACCGTGATGATTTTACTGGATTCTTCAATTTTGATGGATTGTTGCAAATTGTCAATGGTGTGCTTGAGAAGAAGCACCCTTTCTCCATAATGTTGGTGACAATAACTGGTGGGGTTGAGAGTCGCGCCAAAAGGTTACTTCTTTCCCAAAACCTCGCCAAAGCGGTCAAACAAGTAATAAATAAGCCAGTGCCGGTTGGTAGATACTCCGATAAGATTATTGTCTTACTCCATAAGGTGACAAAATCGGAAATGCAAACAATGGTTCCCGAGATTAGAGAAAAAATCGTAAAGACGATGCTCGCTGAATCACCTAACTTGCCGGGGATTGACATCCAAGTAATCGCCTATGCCTATCCCGACGATATTCGAAACAGTAACGATATTGAAACCATTATTAGAACCGGATAAATTTTATGCTGAAACGATTCAAAACCAACGCAATTTTTCTACTCCTTTTTCCATTTTTCGTTTTTGCTTATTTTGATTATTTCTATAAGGCAAAAAACAAATTCGACCAAAGGCTTTATTCCGAGGCAATTTTCCTTTTAGAGAAAGAATTGCAGATGAATCCCCAAAACGGACCGGCTTGGAAACTACTTGGACAATGTTTTTCGATGATTGAGGATGAATCAAAGGCAATTATGGCATTAAAAAAGGCAAAAGCGCTCGTGGCTGACCCAACAATTGACCAATTATTACAAGAAGTAACAAGAAGAAAAAAGGAAAAATTGGAATCTTTGATTGCGCAGTATACTAATTATTCTTTGCGCTATCCAAAAGATAACGAAGCAAGACTTAAGTTGACACAGTTGTACAAAGAGTATCAGACTTTAACTAGTGGACAGACAGAATCAGCAACCGATTTCGCCGCTAATAGGAAAAAAGTGAGATGGGTAAAAGAAAGTAAAGAAAATAAACGAGGAGTGGAATCATACTTAAATCAGAATCCAACTTCGAACGACCTTTTAAACCGAGCCAGAACTTTAGTTGGTCAAGAGGCCTATCCTTTAGCCGAATCACTGTACGAGGTCTATTTGCGTAAAAATCCGCTTGATACGACTGCCTGGGGTGAATATGCTGCGATGTTAAGTTGGGCGGGCAAGTATGAAAAGTCAATCATCGCCTATCGCCAACTGTTAACCCTTAATCCTAACGACCAAAAATCGGCTTTGGAATTGGCTCGGGTCTTAAGCTGGAGTGGTGCCTACGATTCCGCAATTCACCAATATTTAAAACTCGACACTACTGACCTTAAGGTCCTAACCGGATTGGCCGAAACTTATTATTGGCAGGGGAACAATACTGGGGCTTTAGCGATTTATGAAAAGATTTTGGAAAAAGACCCCAAAAATCTTACCGCTTTAAAAAGACAAAAAGAGTTAAAAGCCAAAATCATCGGCGGTCCCCAATTTCAAGCTTCAGGCAATTCGCTATGGGATAACGAAGATTTTAGTTTAAAACGATTCAGTGCCAATTTGCAATTAAATTTGAGTACCAAGACCGCTCTTGAGCCAGGATTTGCTTATTGCGAATTCAAACAACAGGAGGATTACATCAGCGCTTATTCTTATTCGATTCGGCTAATAGAAAAATTCTCCGAGTCAGTGTGGGGAGTGGTTAGGTATACCTATAACTTTTATGATTGTTTGGATAATACCCATTCTTACGGGATAAAGTTTGATTATACACCTTATCCAAATAGCAATTTTAACTTCAGTTATGACCATTATGACATCATAAACGATGTCTTAACAACCCGTTCCTTGATTCAAGGTATTACCACCGATAATTTTTTGATTCAAGGTTATTACCAATTTGAGAAGAATTATGGTCTATTTGCCAGTTATCTTTATGGCAGTTATTCGGATTTAAATCAACTGCAAAACCCGCAAGCTAAAATCTTTTACAAAATGTTTCATATCTTGACACTTGGTTATCGTTACAATTTAATTACCTATTCCGACACCTCGCATTATTACTGGTCGCCAGATTTTTATCAAACACATTCCCTATGGATTGAATTGGCTAATGGTTCACAGTCACCACTGTCATATTATGTAAGTTTGGAAATTGCGAAAGTGACCAACTTAGCAACTTGGGCACGGGCGATCGTTGCTAATTTCGCACTTAATCCGCCCAAAACCAAATTGGTACTTGGCATTCAATTCTCCTATTCGGATACCCGCCGGACCCTACCAGCAGCATCGGTGACCGCAGCACCGGCTTATTGGTATCAATCATTAACCGCCTATTTAAAATTGGGTCTTTAATATGCAATCAAAAACTTTGCTTAGACGAAGCGAAATGAACAAAACCAGATATGGTTTGTGGTTTATTTTGCTTTTAGTCTTATGTCTGCTTTTTGGCTTTCTCACTTATCATTTTCACCAACGGTCAGCTCTGGCTTTTGGCACAACCTTTATTCTTGCTTTGACAGTTGTGCTACTTGCCTTTTTGATTATGTTGCTTCTTCGCTATTTTTTCATTTTGATTTTCGCTTATCTTCACCACACCAGTAGCCTACCACCGGAAATTTTGCCGAAAGAGAAAATTGATGATTTACCGTTGGTTTCGATTTTAGTACCGGTCTACAATGAAGGCAAAGTGATTGAATCTGTCGTTCATTCTCTTTTAAATCTTGATTATCCAAATTATGAGATAATCATAATTGATGATGGTTCAACTGATGATACTAAAGAGCGACTGGAGCGGATTACTTCCACCCTTCCCACTAAACCCAAAGTTTTGGTGCTTTCAAAACCCAATGGTGGCAAGGCAAAGGCACTTAACTATGGTTTAGACTCCGCTCAGGGTGAATTCATTGTCTGCGTGGATGGTGACAGTTTGGTTAATCCCGAAGCGCTGCGGCAAGGGATTCGTCACTTTCAAAACCCAAAAGTCGGAGCAGTAGCTGGAAATGTTAAAGCGGTAAACCGGCAAAAATTGGTCTCGGTGCTACAAGGTTTAGAATATGTTGAAGGACTAAATATGCCGCGACGCGCCCAGGGATTATTTGGCTTAGTGAATATTGTTCCAGGACCGATTGGTTTTTTCCGCCGTTCTGTCTTAGATGTGGTTGGACATTACTCCTCGGATACCTCTGCCGAGGACTGTGATGTCACTTTAAAAATCTTAAGGGCGGGCTTTCAGGTCCAATACGAACCCGAGGCTTGTGCCTTTACCGAAGTGCCTGAAAATTGGCTTGATTTGGTCAAACAACGTTATCGCTGGACCCGTGGCATCATCCAATCAATTCGAAAACATAAAAATATTCTTTTCAACCCTAAAATTAATTTTGCCGCGACCTTAGTATTTTGGCAAATGATTTATGAAGCAATCCTTTGGCCCGCGATGAATATTTTTGCCCACCTATTCTTCATTGTCATCGCCTTAAGCTTTGGTTTTTCACCTTTAATTGTCTTTTGGTGGTTACAACTCTTAGCCTTAGATATGATGGCAGCTCTGTTTTGTGTTGCCTGTGAAAAAGAAGCAACGAATCTTGTCCTTTGTGCTGTGCCCTATCGCTTATTCTTTATCTTAATTATTGATATTATCAAAGTCTTGGCTACGGTTGAAGAATTCTTAAGTCTTGGTATGAGTTGGGATAAGTTAGAGCGGAATGGTCGAATTAATGGCGTGAAGGTGTTATGAAAACTGTTAAGAAGGAGCTGGTATGAATGTCGTCATTACAATTTTATCAACAATCATTTTGGCAGTTACGGTTCTCACCTTATTTTTAGGGATTTTAGCCTACATTGTCTATAAGATGAGAAAACGGGCAAGTCCAAAACAACCAATTGCCGAAGTAAGAATTGAGCCAACTCCGGTTGAAGAAACGAAACCAAGAGTTAATGAAGCACCAACGACCGAAATTGCTCAGCCTCCACCGACAGAACCCAAATCACCCTCGCTCCTTCGCCGTTACCAGCCAAAAGAGCCAAAAGAATCTCGTCCCGAGTGGAAATGAAAATATTAATAAGATAACCGATGCGAAAAATTAACTTATTAACCATTTTTATCTTAGGTGCTTTTATTCTATCCTGCAGTTTTTTGGCATATTACTTTACGCTTTTACTTGTTCGCGGCGAGCTCAATGCCATTTTTGCCGGTGGCAGAAAAATCCCAGAAACGAAAACCGATACTCTCTCCGAGCAAAACCAAACCATTCTACCGGCTATGCCAAAAGTTAATTTACCATCAATTACAGCCCGGATTGGTATTTTACTTCCGAATGTTGAAGATACGAACGCAATGGCTAATCTATCCGACTGGCTCGATTTTTCCTCTAACCAGAATGTTCAAGTTAGCACATTAAATGTTTTTGCCCTTAACCAAAGACTTAATGATTTCACTGTTTTAATCTTACCGGGAATTTCTCAACTTTCCGAGGCGGCAATTGAGTCTATAACCGAATTCTTAGAGCGTGGCGGCGGATTGATAGCGTTTGGTGATTGTGGAGCAATGGATGAAAAAGGTAGGGTTCGAAAAATTTCCCTTCTCAATCGTATCATCGGTATTACTAAAATCACTGAAATTCATCCGGAATATTTTCCCTTAACTATCAAATCCAATTCACCTTTAAGCATCGGACTTCCTTTAGGTGCTAAAATTGGTACAACCGGTTTTGGACGGATTCGAGCCCGAATAATCGAAACCCGGACTATTCCCGATGGATACTGGTGTAATCCGCCGATTGATTTTGGTGGTACAGCCAAGGATTTTAAAAATAGTGTCGCCCTATGTCACGGTTACTATGCCAATGGAAGGTTCGTCTGGTTTGGCTTCAACAAAAATTTGATTACTGGCGATAACCAAAGTCAAATTTTTGCACAAAAACTGTTCACCAATGCATTACTATGGGTAACGAAAAACCCATTAGTCCAAATAAAACCCTGGCCCTTTGATTATCGAGCTTGCGCAATCATCTGTGGCGACATCGAACAAGATTTTGACAATGTCCAAAATGTAATAAAAATCCTCGAAGCTAAAAATGTTAAGGGTTCTTTTTTTCTTCTTGCCAGTTTAGCTAAATCCAGAGCCTCTTTTGTGAAAATGATGGTGCAAAATGGCGAAATTGGATTGCACGGCGACCACCACACCGAGCCAGCAGGTCTATCTTACGAGTTGCAATTAAAAAAATTAGCCCAAGCCAAGCGGTGTTTAGAAAAAATCAGCCGTCAAAAAATTGTTGGGTTTCGACCACCCTATGGCAGTTACGATTTTAATACGATTCGAGCCCTTAATAAAATTGGTCTGAAATATTTATTAGAAGCGATAGCCGAAGGAAATTACTTGGCCCCCAAGATTTCAAGAAGCAATTATAATGATTTTATGATTATTGCTAAGCCAAACCGCGACGATTACGATATCTTTTTTCGAGATTCGATGCAAAATCCTCAGGCAGTTCTACAGGAGTTGAAAGAAGAGTTCGAACGCCTCTATGACTTGGGCAGTTACTACCTTCTCGTCTATCATACTCAGATTCTGGCCAACCCAACCTATTATCCGATTATCGCCGAACTGATTGATTACATTAAAAATAAGAAGACTTGGCTTACTACTGGACAGGAATTTGTCCAATGGTGGCATAACCTCTTAAACTTAGAACTTACCCTTGAATCTCTTAAATCTCTTGAACCCTTGAACCTATCATCGGATACTCCACGGTTCAATTTAATCCTAACCAATCACAGCGGTAGTATATCCACCGATATCGCCCTTCAAGTTTTTACCTCGAACCACTTGAACTTTTTCAAATCTCCCGATGAGCAATCATTAAATTGGTATTATGATGAAGGTAATCAAAGTTATACTATATTAATAAAAAAAATTAAACCGAACCAAACCATCCGAATTAGTTTTTAGTCCAACAACAAATGACCAATATTTAACAGCTAAATCCAGACCTTGACTCAATAAAATTTAACCTTTATAATTCTCAGATGAAAAAAAAGCCTAAAACCAACAAAATCCGTACAATCAAACACCATAAACCAAATTGCAACAAAATTTCCAAGCTCGCTATTGATACTTTAACTGTTCACGCCGGTGGGATGCAGGACGCATATGGTGCGGTAGTGCCACCTATCTATCAAGTATCAACCTTTCGATTCAAAAATGTTAACCAAGGGGTAAAAATCTTTCAAGGTACCCAAAAAGGTTATATCTATACCCGACTCGGCAACCCAACGATCAAGACCCTTGAAGACTGTGTTGCCAGTTTAGAAAATGGGGTCGGCGCATTAGCTTGTGCCAGCGGTATGGCTGCAATCAACACAGTTTTTCAGACACTGCTAAGCCAAGGCGACCACGTAATTTGCGGTAACGTCCTCTATGGTGCCACTACAAGTCTTTTAAAAAATATCCTAACCAAATTCGGTGTTGAGATATCACCCGTAGACACCTCTTCTTTAAAAGAGTGTCAAAATGCTATAAAGTCAAACACCAGACTCATCTTCCTCGAGACACCTGCTAACCCGACCTTAGCGATTTCCGATATTTCAGCAATCGCTCGATTAGCCTCAAACTCCTCCAATAAAATTATTTTGGTAGTGGATAATACATTCTGTTCTCCAATCATCCAAAAACCCTTAGAATTAGGTGCTGACATTGTAATTCACAGTATGACCAAATATCTTAACGGCCACGCTGATGTTGTGGCTGGAATGATTGTCGTAAAAGACCAAGGCCTATTCGATAAGTTACGAACCGTCTTAAATGACACCGGTGGCATTATTGACCCTCTGCAAGCCTTCTTAGTGCATCGTGGAATCAAAACCTTGGCATTAAGGATGGAGCGTCATTCTTTTAACGCTTTAAAAGTCGCTAATTATCTTCAAGACCATCCCAAGGTGAAATGGGTTCGCTACCCCTGGCTTAAAAGCCATCCCCATCATTCGGTTGCAAAAAAACAAATGAAGGCAGGCGGCGGGATGATAAGCTTTGGTCTAAAAGGTGGTTTTAAAGCTGCCAAATCCCTAATGAATAACGTTCAACTCTGCACTCTTGCAGTAAGCTTAGGGGGTGTCGAGACCCTTATCGAACACCCAGCCTCAATGACCCACTTTCACCTTAGCCCTAAAGATCGCATCGCTGCGGGGATTACCGACGATTTGGTACGACTCTCGGTAGGTATTGAAAATGTTAATGATATTATTAAAGATTTAGACCAGGCATTAACAAAAAGTTAAGGGGGATGTTTATTATTGACAATAAAATAACTTTTCAGTAAAATGAGTGCAAGTTTTAACCTGAGTAAAATCTATATAAAAAATCTCAATGGGCCGTTAGCTCAGGCTGGTAGAGCACCTGATTTTTAATCCGGTGGCCGCAGGTTCGAGTCCTGCACGGCCCATTCTATATTCTCCCCTACATAGATTATTTTAACTATTTAAATTGATAAAACATAGCATTTCTAAATGCGACAAACATCTGTCGCACTTTATTGTTGACAAATATAAAATTTTTAGTATAATTTTATTGAATGAATCAAAAAGAGGGTGCTTTTAAAACCGGCAGTTTAATTGCCGGCCGTTATCAGGTTTTAGATTATCTGGGTGGTGGTGAAATAACTGAGGTTTACAAAACAAAGGATTTGGTTGGTGCCCGCATCGTAGCCCTAAAAATCTCCCGAGAACCTGCGACAAAAGAAATTGAGAATCAATTAAATCAAGAATTTTTCATGCTCAGTCGCTTTAATCATCCGAATATTGTCGCACCTTTCGATTTTGGGATAACTGAAAGAAAGCCATTCTTTACAATGGAATATTTTCCAGGTGCGCCGATTAACAAATTTTTTAAAGGATATTCCGAAGATTTATTATTAGTGTTGATTGAGATATTGTATGCCTTAGATACTATTCACAGCCAGGGATTAATTCATTGTGATTTGAAACCTCAGAATATCCTGGTCAATACGGCGATCGACTCTGACACCGGTAACAAGGCAAGAGCCAAATTATTAGATTTTGGGTTTGCTAATTATTTCTCTTCTTCCAATCAGATACCACGCGGAACACTTGGTTACATTGCACCAGAAATTTTTAAGGGAACCGAAGCGGATGGTCGGGCTGACCTATACTCATTAGGTATGGTAATTTATGAAATCCTAACCGGTCGGGGACCGTCAACCGAAACAGATTTACGGAATTGGCTACGGACTCAATATTATTCCAACTTCGCGCCACCAAGTGAGATTGATAGCAAAATCCCCGAGAAGTTTTCTAACCTTTGTATGCGTTTACTCGCACGGGATGCTTTTCGGCGTCCAATTTCTGCCTTAGAAGTTATCGAGACGATAAGTGATATAATACCAGAATCTTTAAAGGAAAAAATACCGACTATTGGCATTCGGCGAAGCGGAGAAGGTGTTTTTTCTCTTCAAGCTTCGAGTTTTATTGGCCGAGAAAATGAGTTAAACGTTCTTAGAAACCGGTTAGAATCAGCCAAAGGTTCAAATGGACAATTAGTTTTTATCACCGGGGAACGCGGCGTGGGTAAAAGTAGGCTTTTACAAGAATTTAAATTTCTCGCTAAATTAGAAGGTGTTTCAATTTTACAATCGGCTCATACTGCATTAGGTGCTCGCCCCCCATCTTTAATTGAAGACATTTTAGCTAATTTATCAATTTATGATGGTAAAGATATCAAAAACATTGTAGCAAAGCAGGAAGACGAGGCAACAAAATATGAATTATTTGAAGAAATAATAAAAAAGCTCAAAGCGTTAGCTAATTCATCAAAGGTTGAACACAGCCTTTTATTGCTGATTGATAATTTTGAATTATTTGATTCAATGAGTCTCGAATTTCTCCGATTCTTAGGATTTAGCATTGAGAAGGAGAAAATTTTTGTGGTGGTGAGCAGTTTGAATGAGCGGAGAATTTTAGAACTCAGTAAAGAATTTTTGGGAAAAGAATTTTTTCAACACATTACGCTTGGTCCACTAACTCAAGAGGAGACTCAACTTTTAGTGGAAGCAATTCTTGGTCCTCATCCATCAAGCGCCGAGTTGAGCACCTGGCTTTTTGCCAGTACCGGCGGTAATCCACTATTTGTGATTGAATCGCTTTATTCCCTTTTGGCCAGCAAGGTCATTCAATTGGAATACGGTCGTTGGAGATTAGACCGTAACCGATTGACATCAGGCGATTTCAAATTACCAGACACTGTCTACTCGCTGATTAAAGAACGACTGAGTACTCTCACTCGAGAAGAATTAGAAGTTTTAAAGGTGGGAGCGATTACTGGAACTCCTTTCACAGTTGATTTTGTTCGTGCGGTTTTAGGTTATGAGGAACATCTCCTCTATTCAATTTTTTCAAGGTTACGGGCGATTAATTTACTGCGCCCCCTACCCGATTCGGATGGTTTTGTCTTATCCTCCAAGACCTTAGAAGCGATTATTACCGAAGGAATTAGTGTGCAAGAAAGACGGGATTATCATCGCTCAGTTGCCCTGGCAATCGAATTGCTTTACCCGCGGGAACAAGATCGTTACCTTTTTGATTTAGCTCACCACTACACCCAGGCTGGGATAAAAGATCGAGCTTTTAACTATTGTCGTGAGGCAGGAGCCAAAGCAAAAAGATTAAATCTGACAGAATTGGCACTTGGTTTTTATGAAACTGCGCTTGCCTTATCATCCAACTTTGTATCAGCCCGAGAACGGATTGAGTTAATTGAAGCTGTTGGGCGCTTGCGGGAAATCACGGGACGCTTTGCCGATGCCATTGACATTTATACTCAAGGACTGGGTATTCTCTTTTCCGACAATACCTTAAGAAGAGAACCCAACTATGTTTCGCTATTAGCCAGTGTTTTGCGCCGATTAGGACTAATCTATCAGAAACAAGGTAAAGTAGATGAATCAATCAGTTATTTCAAACAAGCACTCACCACCCTTAAAGAAAAAGACGCAGTTGGAACAATAACCCTTTGGAATGACATCGGCTGGTCGTTAACCGCTAAAGGTGATTTTAAGAAAGCCGAGGAGTTTTATTCTTTAGCCTTAAAAACGATTGATTTAAAAAATTCCGAATCGTTGGTTGACCTAAAGGCACGAACTCTTTATGGAATGAGTGCCCTTGCCTGGTATAAAGGGGAGATTGATTTGGCCTTAGAATATGCGAATCGTGGTCTTGCATTATATGAGAAACCAGCCCCTGCGCGAGAAGAAGTAGAATCAAACTGGATTTCTTCCAAGTCCAATCTCCGGGGAAAAATTGGTCAGTTCTTAGCGACAATCTACTGGCAGAAAGGGGAATTAAATAAGGCAAAAGAAACTTATTCTTCCATCCTATCCTCACCACTTTGGGAATTGAGCGATGTTTACTTTCGGATTCGTACCATTCAGGGTCTTGGTTTGGTTGATTTTGAAACTGGCGATTGGCATCAAGCCTTAGAATATTTTAAAGAAGCAAAAGAACTCTGCGAAAAAATTGGTGATTCAGCCGGATTGGGTGATACATTGTGTAACCTAGGTATTATCTTAGAAGAGATGGGGGACTGGCAAAAAGCAACCGCTTATTACCAAAAGGATATCGAAATTCGGCAAAATATTAGGGACGATAATGGGTTGGTCATCGGACTAATTAATCTGGCTAATCTATTTACGAAAAAAGGCGACTTCATTGATGCTGAACCTTTGCTTAAAGAAGCAGAAAATTTGACCAAACAGAACAAAAATCAACAAATTTTGGGTCAAATTTACTTAGCTTGGGCGAAATTACACTTGATGCGCGATCAAGTAGATTCAGCAATTAAATCTCTTGCCCTTGCCCTTAATGTGCAAAGAATTTATGCGAAAGGAAATAAACAGAAATTGATTGAAATGCTTTTAACTGCAGCTGGGATACGGGCGGCTGAAGCCGATTGGTCTAAGTGTTTAACCACCTGTGAACGAGCTCAGAATTTATTAACTTTACCAGCAGCAGAAGGTCAAGCATATAATGCTAATCCGAGACTATACTCCCTTTTATTACGGTGGCGAGGATTAGCTAAACATGCCCTTGGTTTTACGGATGATGGGAAAGAAGAATTGAATCGAAGTATTGAGATTCTTCGGAGCTTAGGTGCAAAATATGAAATGGCAAAATCGCTTTATTACCAAGCCCAGGCAAGCCTGTTACTTCTTACTGCACCTAAAACTTATAACCAAGGCGAGCCCCTACCAATTACTTACAAGCCATTATCGGAACAGGAACTTACCCGGGTATTGGATGATTTAAAAGAGGCTGAGACAATTTTTACAAGTTTAGGAGCGAAAGTTGAACAAGAAAGGGTGAGATATATGTTAAATCATATTAGTCAACTTGAAGCAACCCATAAATTAAAAGGGCGGGAGCGTGGCGAATATTTAAAAGTCTTCTATGAATTAAGTGAATTAATTAATCTTGACTTAGAGAAAGAGGATTTTGCTGACCGGTTATTAGATTTAATCATTGATGTAACCCAGGCCGAGCGCGGTCTTCTTTTCTTAATTCAAGGGGATAAGTTATTCCCGGTGGCGGCGCGTAATGTTGACCACACCACTTTAGAAGATGCACATACAATTTCGCGAACTGTGATTCGTCAGGTTAAAAAACGTGCGGAACCGATAATTTGCGCTGATGCTTTATCGGACCCAAGGTTTGTTAATTCTAATAGTGTGGTATTAAATAAAATTCGTTCTTTAGTCTGTGTACCATTGCGGATTGATGATAAAGTTATCGGGACAATTTATCTTGATTCCCGAATCAATCCCAATGTGTTTGTCGAAGAAGACAAAAATTTACTCATCTCGGTAGCCAATCTTCTTGCTGCCACTATTGACCGCTCTTTTGCTTTCAAGAAGATGCAAGAGGATTTTTCCGCGCTGCGGGAGGATATTTTGACCGATGCGGTAACTGGCTATTTTTTAGGACGTTCTAAAGCGATAAAGGATGTCTATTCGATAATCGAACAGATAGCTCCAACTGATTGTACTGTGCTATTATTAGGTGAGACTGGTTCAGGTAAAGGGGTATTAGCTCGATTAATTCATGCCAATAGTAACCGACGTGCCAACAAATTTGTTTCAATCAACTGCGGCACATTGCCTGAAACACTATTTGAATCCGAACTATTTGGGCATTGCAAAGGTGCTTTTACCGGAGCGATTCGGGACAAAGAAGGCTTATTCGAAATTGCTGAACATGGTACAATTTTTATGGATGAGATTGCCAATACCTCATTAAGTATCCAAGCAAAACTTTTAGAGGTCTTGGAGGACAAGATTATTCGACGGGTGGGAGAAACTGAACCGAGAAGAGTAGATGTGCGACTGATTTGTGCCACTAACAAAAATCTTGAAGAAGAAGTTAAAGCTAATCGGTTTCGCGAAGACCTTTATTATCGCTTGAATGTTGTAACAATTCAGGTGCCACCGTTAAGAGAGCGGAAAAGCGATATTATGCTATTAGCCGGATATTTTTTAAAACGGTATGCGAAACAACTCAATAAGCCGATTCTGGGTTTTGAAGATAACATTCCCCAAATTCTTACCGAATATCCCTGGCCAGGTAATGTCCGAGAACTGCAAAATGTAATCGAACGAGCAGTGATAATGGCGCAAAAGCGAAAAATCAGTTTAGAAAATCTCGGTCCGAAAATTGTTAATTTTGCAAAGACGATGAAAATTGAGAAAGGTCAAAAGAAAAGTTTGGAGAGGGAACAAGTAATTGAAGCACTCAAAGCCACCCAAGGCAATGTGAGTCGTGCTGCTCAAATGCTCTCCACCCATCGGCGACAAATTCAACGATTGCTCCGACGTTATAATATCAATAAAGAAGACTTCCAGAGTTCTTAAAATTAACTGATAATACAAAACTTATAAAACTTTTTGAGCGGTGCGACAATTTTATTTTCATTGTTAGAATTAAAAAATTTGCATTATTTTTTTAAGAATTGTAATATTAACATCTTATAAATTAGTACCGGGTGGAATTAGAAATGATATTAATAATAATGGGCGTATGCCCAAGAAAGGAGGCTCTGTGCGACATACTACCGCGCTTTTATGGATTGTGCTCCTGATCACTGTCTTCGCAGTGATTGCTGATGGTATTCCGCAACCACCGAAGCCGGTGCCACCGGATGGTATTCCTCAGCCACCGAAACCGGTTCCACCGGGGCTTTACACCGATGGTATTCCCCAACCTCCTAAACCCGTACCTCCTCTGATTTTTGCTGATGGTATTCCGCAACCACCGAAGCCGGTGCCACCGGATGGTATTCCTCAGCCACCGAAACCGGTTCCACCGACTATTAGCACTTGAAGCTAAAGTTGGCGCACTATCTGCTTTTCGCTAATGAATAAATCGAAGGCATAAGCAGGAGCCATCCTTTACCCCTGCTTTCCGCTCCGGGCGGGAAGCAGGGGATTTCGTTTGTATTAAGCTTGCCGGATTTTATCAAATTAAAGGTACTGTCAAAAACTTTATGAAAGATTATAAAATAAGCCACTAGCTCTGGTAGTCCCCTATTAGTCGTGGAAATTTAAATGAGTATAATAAGTTTAAAAGAAGAAACGAATTCTTAAGGAATTTTCTTTTTCTCTTTCTAAATCGGCTTCGCCGATTTGTCTGTCACTTTTTTCTCATTTTCTGTGAGACATTTCAAAACCCCTGCCCATACCTAATACTTTCTTTATCGAAAAGAACCTCCGCAAAGACGATAAAATCTTTCGACTCTTCCACAGCTTCGTCACTTAAATCTTTGCCCTAACCAAAACCAATCATATTGAGCTCATAGTGATGAAGGGATTCATTTTGGTTAGCGTAAAAGCCTCCTCATTTCCTATCGCCGTCGAAGTAGTTTCAGGTAACGAATCCAAGACTCAGCAATTTTCTTCGGTGATTACTCAATATTTAAGTAACTCCATCCCAATGTGAAGGTAAAGAAAGTCATAGGCGATATTGCTTTTGATTCTAATGATAACTTTCAAGTTTGTGGATGAGGGGAAACCCCTCATCTCCTCGGATTTAAGAAAAGAATTGGAGTTTTAAAGGGGCTTTGCTCCTTTGATTGAAAGTTAAGATGTTGGAGTTTTTTAACGAGTTGCAGTGGTTTATTAGACACAAACCAAATTGTCAAAGAGCGGTCCTCAAAAGATGATTAATCACCTTGGATACTCAATTATTGACCACGCACAAAATACAAATCTTCATTTTAAGATGACCTTTCTCATTGTGAAGATAAGAAAAATAGCAACTTGATTTACTCGGGTGGATTGACTTTTGGACAAAAATTTATAGAATTCTAAATGATGAATTCAGTAGTTGTGATTATCCTTGGTATAATAGTATATTATCTTGGGTTCCAAATTTATGCCAAATATTATGACAAAAAAGTAATCCAGACCGACCCGAAACGAGCGACTCCAGCCCGACTTTATGCTGATGGGGTTGATTTTATGCCAACCTCAAAGAATATCCTTTTCGGTTATCAGTTCAAATCAATCGCTGGGGCAGCACCGGTGCTTGGTCCAATCATCGCTATCAAATGGGGCTGGCTACCCGGATTAATCTGGATTCTTTTAGGGACATTTTTCATCGGTTGGATTCAGGATTATACGAGCGCAATCGTCTCAATGCGTAACGACGGCAAGACCTTTGGCGGAATATCTTACTCTCTAATCTCGCCCCGCACCCGAATCATTTTACTCTCTTTTATCTATTTCTATCTCTTACTAATTGCTGCTGCCTTTGCCAATGTGGTAGCCACTTTTATGGCTAATAACCCCAATATCCCCTTTTCGCTAATCTTTCTTGGCATCGCTGGTGTGATTGTCGGTTTTCTAATCTATTATGTTAGATTCAATCTAATTCTGGTTACGATTATCGGGCTTGTTATCTTTTATGTTGCGTTATTTTTCGGCAGTCATATCCAAATCGCCTTAGCCAGTCCAGAAGCAAATAAGATGCTCTGGTTAATTTTTGCCTTGCTTTTCTCTTTTTTGGGCTCGGTCTTACCAATCTGGGTCTTTGTCCAACCGGTCAATTATCTCGGTTTTTATATTATCCTATTCGGGATGATTGGCACAATCTTAGGAATAATCATCGGTCATCCTAATTTCAAAGCCCCGGCCTTCACCAGTTTTAATGCTGATGGGCTGCCGCTTTGGCCAATGCTATTTGTGACGATTGCCTGCGGCGCGATTTCAGGTTGGCATAGTAATGTTTCTTCCACAGGCACTTCTCGGCAATTGGAAAAGGATACCGATACTCGGGTTGTCACTGCCGGTGCGATGTTTCTTGAGATGATACTCGCCTTAATCGCCTTGATAATCGTCAGTGTCACTACCGCTAAAGGTGCCTGGCATACCCTATTCGGGCAAGGGATGGGTGAAATATTTAGTTATATCGGTTTGCCTAAGACTTGGGGTAACGCTTATGGACCGGTGATGATTGTTGTTTTGGCAATCACGATTTTACATCTGGTAGTTCGTTTTATGCGGATTGCGACCAATGAACTTTTGGGCAAAAAGATACCCGCTTTAAGAAATCCGATCTTGGGGACTTTGATTGCCTTAATCTTATCTTTTGTCCTGGTCTATACCGGGACTTTTAATTATATCTGGGTTCTTTTCGGTTCAGCCAATCAATTGATGGCAAGCCTTGCCTTACTGATTGCCTCGGTCTGGCTGGTTAGCCAAAAGAAACCCACCGGTTTTACCTTTTACCCAATGATATTTATGTATGTGACAACAATGAGTGCTTTAATTTATACAAGTATTTCAGTTTTACGCCAGGCGATAACGAGATTGGATGTAACCGGAAAAGGATTGTCCACCAGTTCAATTATCGGTAATTATTTTGCTGGGATAATTGGACTGGTCTTATTCGTTGCGGCAATTATTCTGGCTTATGACGGATTAAAGGCATTCTTAAAATATAAAAGATTGACCGGTGAAGAGCAAAAGGAGTAAATAAAATGAGCGAAAAGAAAAAAGGAATTTTTAAGACGATAAGAGAATTTGTTTACGGTATGGCAGCCCATGACACCGCCCGGTTTGCCTTAAAGACCCGCGGTAGTATGGAGCATCTATTCATCCTAATCACAATGGGTGATATGTTAGGGATTCCAATCCTACCCCCTTATTATTCATTAAGGATACTTCCTTATTGTGTGCCGCAGATTGCGACTTGGAAGCGTCGGATGTTAAGGGAAAAGGATTTCACCGATACCTTAGCTTAATCACCCAATCACTTCTAAATAATCATTTCTTCTAATTATGCCAGTCAATTTCCCTTATTTAGGACAGACTTTAGCTCTGCTCAGTGCGCTTGCCTGGGCGTTTGCGGTTATTCTATTTAAAAAGAGTGGCGAGACAGTTCACCCAATTGGACTGAACCTTTTCAAAAACCTTCTGGCAATGCTCTTATTACTGCCAACAATGACAATTTTCGGTGAGCAATTATTGCGACCGGTTGCTTTAAAGGAATACGCAATCTTTTTACTTAGTGGTATCTTAGGGATGGCGATTGGTGACACTTTTTTCTTTATGAGCCTAAACCGAATTGGTGCTTCACTATCCGCAATTGTCGGTTATATGTACAGTCCCTCAATTATTATCCTTTCGGTCTTATTCCTCAATGAACGCTTATCTTTATTACAGATTTTGGGAGTGATTTTAATCCTTTTTGCTTTAACATCAACCACACAGATAAAACTACCGAAAAACTTAACCAGAAAGGGATTGCTTATCGGAATCTTATGTGGTGTTTTAGCCTCGGTAGCAACTGCAATCAGTGTTATTTTAATTAAACCACTACTCACTAAGACACCATTATTATGGGCAACCGAAATCCGTCTGATTGCTGGTTTTCTTAGCCTTTTAATTATTACTTTATTTTTACCTAATCGTAACCAAATTATCGCTTCTCTATTTACAACCAAAAGTTTGGGCTATACACTCGGCGGCAGTTTGGTTGGAACCTATTTCACATTGGTTGTCTGGCTGGGCGGAATGAAATATACCCAGGCTTCAATTGCCGCACCTTTGAATCAAACGAGCTATATCTTTGTCTTCATC
Source organism: Caldifarciminota bacterium (assembly GCA_039801565.1). Lineage (GTDB taxonomy): Bacteria > Hydrothermota > Tepidihabitantia > Tepidihabitantales > JAOUPE01 > JBDRUX01. Next base: position 69,260 of record JBDRUX010000001.1, on the reverse strand, counting down.
CTTGCGGCAATCCTTTTAAAAGAACCAATAACCCTAATTCGTCTCTTCGCAATAATTATTGCCTTCAGTGGCGCCTTGTTAGTCTTCTTAGGTTGAATCCGAACCAATCGAACGATTGACTTTGATTCTTAATCAGATAAAATAAAACTGAATGGTAAAAATTGTTAAGATTTTATTTAGTGGCTTAACTTTTATTCTTCTGTTATCACTTGATTGTCAAAAAGGTAGTAACCGAGTGATAATCCCAGATTTAGGATTTTCAATGAACTTACCTACCGGTTGGCAGACCGACCCCAAAGACTCAACCAGTTTTTATGAACCAGCCAAAAGGGATGATAACTGGGGGATGGTTGTTAAATACCAATTGGAAGAAGAACAGACCGTAGAAGAATTTGTTGAGAACACGCTAAAAGAATCAGCAAAGATAGAATCAATGTTTGAAAAGATGACAAAGACCTTAGGTAATATCGTCGGTGAAGAGGAGTTAGAAGAAGTAACCAAAACTCGGATTGTTGCTAAGACACAAAGGAAGATTGGTAATTTTAATGCGATTGAGGTAATAAAAGAAGCAGAATATAAGGTGATTGAACTTTATATCGGCAAAGACGGTGAAGTCATTGAGGTTTTCTTTAGAGCCTTGCCTGAAGACTTTACCAAATACGAAACCGCCTTCCAAAAAGCCTTGGCATCAATAAAAATTCAAGAAGGATAAAAACTGAATGCTATGACCTTAAAAGAAGTGTTTCAAAAGAATCCGAAGATGAAATATATTATGTTTGGTGGCAAAGGTGGTTTGGGCAAAACGACTTTTTCTGCGGCAACCGCCTTCTGGTTAGCCAAGCAAGGTAAAAAGGTTTTGGTCTTTTCGGTTGACCCCCAGGCTTCACTTTCGGATATCTTTGAAAAGGATATTTTCGGTAAAGGTGCCCAAGAGATAATTCCCAATTTGTTTGCTCAGGAGATTGATGCTGATAAAAGAATCCAAGAGTATCAGGATGAGATAAGAAAAAAGATTCTTGACCGTTATGGCTTTGAAAAAGTACCTGAGGAGATTGAAAGTTATATTACTGCCACTTCAGCTGAACCAGCAATGGAAGAAAGTGCCATTTTTGATGCGGTAGTGGATATCGTCAATACCACCAATTTTGATTATTATATTTATGACTTAGTGCCTTTAGGTCATGCCCTTTATTATCTCTCGATGAGTTCAATCTATGATGAATGGATTAATAAGATTACTTCATTACGGGAAGAGATGCGAAGATACGAAGCAGTGGTAGCGAAAATGAAAAGTGAAGAGATAAAAGAAGAGGACGAAATCCTTGCCGAGTTGCAATATATCCGCAAAAGAATCAATCTCGCTTCTTCAATCTTTACTGATAAAGAAAAAACTGGTTTCTTTTTTGTGCTGACACCAGAGGCAATGAGTGTTATTGATACCGAAAAGGCAGCAGGACTATTTTCGCGTTATGGTGTGCCGATAACCGGCTTTGTGGTCAATCGGGTAATTCCGCAAGAGTTAGAAAAAGAGAATATTCCGCAATATCTAAAGAATCGAATCGCAAGCCAACGCCAGCCGATGACGGATATTAAGCAAAAATTCGGTGAAAAAGTATTGGGCTGGGTGCCGGAATTAGAGCGCGATGTCACCGGTTTAGCGATGATTGAAAAAATGGCAATGATAATGTATGATTAAAAATTTTAACCGCGGATTCACGCGGATTATACGCCGATGGAAAATATTAATTTACCAAAAGACCTATTACATAGCGAATTGACTCATAAAATACTTAATGCTGCTTTTGAGGTTCACAATTATTTAGGTTGTGGATTCTTGGAAAAAGTATATGAGAATGCCTTGCTTGAAGAATTTCGAAGTAGAAATCTTCCGGTCGAAAATCAAAAATTGATTGAAGTTTTTTACAAAAGGAAAAAAGTTGGTAATTACATTTCTGATATAATTATTGATAAAAAAGTAATTGTCGAGGTAAAAGCCTGCGATAAGATTGAAAAAATCCACGAAGCACAAATACTAAATTATTTGAAAGCGACAGGTATCGAAGTTGGAGTAATCCTTAATTTTGCCAAACCCAAGTTAGAATATAAAAGATTGGTTTTATCAAGGAAAAATAAAAAGAATGAAAAGCGATTACATACTGATTGACAAAAATAATTATATCCGTGTGAATCCGCGCCCATCCGCGGTTTTAAAATTTTTTATTTCTCGGTGGTTTCAAAAAAAATGAAAGAATTTATTAACAGTCACCCAACTTTAAAGTATATTTTCTTTGGTGGTAAGGGCGGTGTCGGTAAAACTGTCTTGGCAGGAATGACCGCACTCTATCTTTCCGAAACTGGTAAGAAGGTCTTACTCGCTTCAACTAATCCAGTGCACAGCCTTTCTGGTTTGTTAGAACAAAATGTCTTTGGTAAAGAGACCAAGGTTAGCAATACTAATCTCTATGCCTTAGAGATTGAGACCAAAGAGATTATTAGCAAAAAGAAAGGTGAAATCAAAGAGAAGATTGAATGGTTCTTAAAATATGCTGATATCTCAGGTCAAAAGACCGAAGATTTTATTGAATCCGCTACGATGAATCCGGCATTTGAAGAGTCGGCGATGTTTGAAAAGATGGTAGATTTGATGTTTGAGAATAAATACGATTGCTACGTTTTTGATACTGCGCCAACCGCTAATGCCCGAAGATTACTTGGTATGTCAAAGGTCTATACCTTATGGGTTGAAAAGATGCTCGCCAGCCGCAAAGAGGCTACGGAATTAAGAAAGAAATTATCCTTTTCGCAAAAAGATGAAAAGGACCCTTTACTAACTTATCTTTTAAATTTTAAAGAACGGATTGAACGCGTCCACAACCTCTTAACCGATAACCAATTAACCGCATTCTTCTTTGTCACTTTACCCGAAGCCTTACCGATTGCGGTGATTAAAAGGTTCATCGGTTGGTTTAAAGAATTCGGCATTCCGGTCGGCGGGGTGATTGTGAATCGAGTGATTGATAAGAGTTTGGTCAAAGACAATGCTCCCGAATTTGTTTTGAATCGCATTGCGATGCAAGAAAAATATTTGGCTGAGATAAAATTAACCTTTCCCAATGTCTTAGGAATCTTGCCCGAAATGGATAAAGAGATACGCGGCGTTCCGCTTTTAAAACAAGCGATGCGGTATATTTTTTAATTTAAATTGCAAAAAGTGAGCAAAATTAAGATTTTAATATGAACAAAATTGGCAAAATTGAGATGCGAAAGAATCTTATTTTTTTAAATCTTTATTATTAGGAAAAAGTCAGCCTACGATTTTACTTTCCAGCTTGCCTACTAGCCAATCCCTGAGGTAGCTCACGGGGCCGCCTCCGAACCAGCTCCCCAGCTAATTTCCTAACCAAATCCCTAACCCGTTTCCCAAGTTGCCTCCCAACTCGCTTGCGAACTTGGTCCTCAGCTAACCCCTGAACCAACCTACGAGGCTACTAGTTAAAAGAAATTTCGGCTTGATTTTTGGTATATACTAAATAGTATACTTTTTAAAACCTTAAAATAATTAAACAATTATAACCCAAGCAATAGTAAAGCTTTTAATTAAAACCTGTCAGAAGGTAAATTTGTCACAAGCCGAGGTGGCTAAAGGTATTGGCTTGTCTTTAAATTCAGGAAAAGGGTAGGGTAAAAAATTCATCTTTGAATACAATTCTTAAGTGCCTTAGAGTTTGTGGTGCGTCTTCAGTGAAATTTTTAAAAGAGCCGGATAGAATCGATCTTAAACAAAGAAACCAAAAGATGCTGGCACAACTGACCTCATCACGAATGGCCAATCCAACAACGCTACCGAACAACCGCTGTTTTGCGATAAATCACATCGCAACATCTTCGTTAATTTCTATTCACTAATCTCCTTGCTTCTTCGGTAGTCCCGTATAGCACTCCGAGAAGCAACCACTGTAGTGGCTATCGGAATATTACCAACCAAATGGTTAAAATATTGAGCCGATTGTGTATAATTGTTTATGAAATTGGAATGGTTTCGTTTTTTTGAGACTGAGAAAGGATTGTTATTTGATCCAATATTGGTGACGGTATAGGTAATATTTAGGATTGAGTGAAGAGATTGGCTTTATGGTGGACAAAGGATTGAAGCGATGCCTCAAGTGTCTTCCATACTAAATGGTCAAGAACCGCAATCTATTATGACCCACACCCAAATCAATTGTGCTGCTTATTTACAACAAAATTTGCATAAATGCAACATCAATGACTTTTAAAAAGAGTGGTTTAATTGACCCTTAATTTAAGTTATTATTTTACAATAAGAAAGAAAATCGAACTTTAATTTAATCTTCTGGCACAAATTTTGCAATAATAGATATGAGAGGTCGGGTCTCTCTCGTTGTGTGCTAAGGTGAAGTTTCCTTCCCACCCCAGTCCGTTTTTGGGGTCAAGTCGGTTAGGCAGGGTCCCTCAGATGTACACTCTGAGGGACCTTTTTTAACAAAATTATTGACAGAGACTAATGGATATTGTATTATACAAAATAGCTATGAGTGTATGAGAAAGAAGGCGGTTATCACCATTTTATTTTTAACTTCTTTGGCGATTCCAGCCGAGAAATTGCCATTTTGCTTAAAAGAGGAGCGAAAGTTCACCGGTATCGAAATTTTTCCTTTAGATATCAATCAGGATAAAACCGATGAATTATTAAAAATCAGCGATTACAATATGCAACTTTTAGACCAAAAGGGAAGGGTCTGTTGGGATTATTATTTTCTATCAAATCGTTTTAAAACTTTTTCCGTCTTGGATATCAATCAAGATGGTATAAAAGAAATCTTTGCCAGTTATACTAAAGGTGCAACCGAAATTGTTAATTGTTACGGTTCAACCAAATCGGGCAATTTAATAAAGAGCTTGCCCACCGTAAAGATGACCGATAAGAATCAGGATGGCAAATGGGATGGCTCGGTTACGGCAATAAACTGTATTGATGCCAATGACGATGGAAACTTGGATTTATTATTGAATGTTGGCTGCGGTTTTGATTTGCAACCCCGCGGTTTAGCCGTTTATGACCTAAAGACCGGAAAAGAACTGTGGCACTATTGGATTGGTCCAATCGTTGTAAAAATAATCGTTGAAGATATTAATGATGACCTAAAACCCGAAATTATTGTTGGAACTTATTCCCCAGCTAATGGCAGTAGTGCAAATAATACTACTGACCTTGCGAGTTATGTGATTGTTTTGGACTGCAAAGGTAAATTATTATGGCAACAACAAACCGGTGAGTACTTCTGTGAAACCGAAATCGCCGCCTCAGACATTGATAAAGATGGTAGAAAGGAGGTGATTGTAGCTACATCTTCAAAACGGGAATCCTATGAATCGGATAAAATTTTAATCTTGACACCCGATGGCAAGTTAAAAAAATCTATCCAGACCGGAGAAAACTTTTGGGGAATGGCATGTTCAGATATCAACCTTGATGGTTGCGATGAAATCATCACCGGTAACTTAGATGGTAAAATTCGAGTCTTCAATTCGGATTTAGATGAAATCTTGACCTATGACAACCATCGTGGTATCGATGTGATGGGAGTCTACGATTTAATTGGCGATGGCCGAAAAGAAATCATCACCACTACCGAAGATAATAAGTTAGTGATCTTCAATCATCAGTTAAAAGTTATCGCCCAATTGCCATTAGCCAAAAGTCTTGTAGACCAAGGCGTTGGCTTAAATTCAGGAGCTATTAAATTGGTACGGGAGCAGAAGACCAAAAAGGTCCTGATTAGTCAACCGGCTAAAGATGAAACCGAGTTTATTCTCTACCGATTTGAACCAACCCCAATTGCTAAAAGGACCGGACATTTATTTAACGCGATTTTACTCAATCTCATCATTTTAGGGCTGATTATTTCTTACATCTTGTGGTGGCTATTAACTTACTCGGAAAGGGTTGCCAAGAAATTTTATAGCAAAATTACCCAAATCGGCTACATTCTCTTCAATCGCCAAGGAAAGATAAAAGTCGCGAATGTGTCGGCTTGTAATCTGCTCGGCATCAAGAATTTAAACAATGCCAACCTTTTCGCAGAGTTGCAAAAGGCTGGGCTTACAGAACTTTCCAATAAGCTAAAAGATTTTCAGCAATTCGAAAACGAGACATTTACAATTAAAGACGCAGCCGATGAGAAGATTTTATCGCTAAATTTTTATCAGTTGCCACGACGCAACACCTATACTTTAAGAATTGAAGACATTACGAAATTGCGCCATCTTGGTCAAATCGAAACTTGGGCACCGGTCGCTCAAAAGTTGGCGCACGGTATGAGGACGCCGTTAATGAATATCCAACTGGCAACCGAACAATTGGCAGAAGTCTGCCAAGTAGAAGATAAACAACGGGCAAAAGAGCTGGTCCATAATATCAGGGAAGAGATAGCCAGGCTGCGTAAATTAACCGATAGTTTTCTCCGGTTCACTCGGTTCGCTCCACTCGATTTGCAAGCCGAAGATATTAATCGCATATTAAAAGAACTTATTGATAAATATTCGTTAACCATCGGTTCTGGGATTAAATTAAAATTAGAATTAGGTGAAAAACTCCCCTTAGTGCGGATTGACCGAAAAGAAATTGAATATGCCCTTGAGGTTATTATCAATAATGCAGTAGAGGCAATGGCAAACAAAGGAACATTGGTTATAACTTCGCTTTTTCACCAAACCTTTGAAGGCAAAATTAAAAACTGGGTAAGGGTTATGATATCAGATACTGGCAAGGGAATCCCGGAAAAATATTTGCAATCGGTATTTGACCCTTATTTCACTTTTGATAAACCGACTGGAATCGGACTTGGTCTGACTTTGGCTAAACAGATTATCGAAAAACATCAAGGCACAATTGAGATTCAAAGTAAAGAAGGGGTTGGCACAACCGTTACTATCAACTTACCAGCCTAATCATGATAATAAATCCTCGAGTTTTAGTTGTTGATGATGACGAGCGAGCCCGTCAGACTTTGACTAATATATTGACCGAAGGACACTATTCGGTTATTACGGCAGAAGATGGTATGTCGGCACTTAAATTGGTGCAAGAAAATAATCTGAATGTTGTCCTCCTCGACCTAATTTTACCCGATATCAACGGCATCGAAGTTCTGAAAAGAATTAAAAAAATCCATCCGCTGCTACCCGTAATTATCATATCTGGTTTCGGTACCGTCAAAGATGCGGTCGCAGCCACCAAAGAGGGTGCCTACGATTTCTTAGAAAAAAGCAATTTTGATAAAAATAGATTGCTTTTGTTAATTCGACGGGCAGTGGAACGGGAGCAAATCGAAAAAGAAGTCCAGCTCCTTAAAGAAGAGTTGTTAAGACGCTACCAGATGGTTGGGGTTTCTTCGGCAATGAAAAAAATCTTTGAATTAATTGAAAATGTTGGACCCGAGAAAGTGAGCGTCGTAATTGTTGGTGAAAGCGGGGTTGGTAAAGATTTGGTGGCTCGAGCCATCCATCTCCGCAGTTTAAGAAAGGACCAACCTTTTTACAAAATCAATTGTGCCGCAATACCTAAGGAATTGATTGAAAGCGAACTCTTTGGTTACGAACGGGGGGCTTTTACTGATGCCAAGACCCAGAAAAAAGGCAAGTTGGAAATGGCGGATGGCGGCACCTTGTTCTTAGATGAGATTGGTGATTTGGGCCTACCCGCCCAAGCCAAATTACTCCAATTCATTCAGGAAGGGGAATTTCAACGGTTAGGCAGTGTTAAGACCCATAAAGTTGATGTTCGGATAATTGCTGCCACCAACAAGAATCTATGGGAAGAAATTAAAGAACACCGCTTCCGGGAAGATTTATTCTATCGGCTCAATGTGGTTAATGTCTATATTCCACCATTAAGGAATCGACCCGAAGACGTGCCAGTCTTAGCCGATTATTTCCTGACTACACTCTGTGAAGAACACGGAGTGCCGAAGAAGATTTTAACCGATAATGCTATCGAGTTTTTAAAGAATCAACCCTGGCCCGGAAATTGTCGGGAATTACGCAACCTTATGGAACTGGCAGTGATAATGGTGAAAAATCCAAAAATCAATGCGGAAGATTTAATTAGAATTATGGAGATAGGTGAGCCACAAGTGAAATCAAAATTGGTTACGCTCAAACAAGCCCGGGAAGAATTTGAACGGGATTACATCTTAAAGATGTTAGCCCGTAACAATTGGAATTTGAAAAGGACCGCGGCGGTCTTAGCTATTGACCGAACCCACCTTTATCGGAAACTCCGTCAGTTAAAAATTGAAATTCCTGAATTTGGCAAACCGCCTTCAGGGATTTATCCACCTACCGATTATCCCAGTTAATCCACTGGAAGGGACTGAAGATTATCTTCTCAGGCGATTGACTATCTAATTTTCCAGTTCACTGCTTATTTTGTTTGTCTTCTATCCTATCAGCCAGCCTTTGAACCTATTCGCTAACCAGGCCGGAAAACTTTCCTCTAAGTAGTAATTCGGATAGAGTCGAAGGTAAAGTCTGAATATGTACCAAAAACAACTAATTGGGTTGCTTTATAAGCTAGCCCTGCCACTGCCCCGGATACTGCCACCCCGCCATACCCTCCCTCTAAGCTGTCTTACGACTAACTACTTGGATAATCAATATGATAGAAGAAAAACTGGTCATTGGGAAACGTTAGTTTTAACTAACCTTTGCGATGCAAAACTACCAAAGGGCTTTGTCCCTTTAAATCCCCAAATTGAATCCGCCTGAGGCGGAAACAATTTTGAACCATCTCTTTTAAAGATGGGGAGTTGAGGGGTTTTTCCTCAAATCAGATTTGGTATTGTCAAAATCAACCACAGAGAACACAGAGAATTCTTTTTAAGCTCAAGAACTTACCCAAATCGGGCTCCCCCTCTGTGTTCCTTGAATTTCAGTCTTTTTAGACCTTCCTTCAATCCGCGTTTGATGAACTATGTTCCTTAAAGCGAATCTCTTACGAGCTACACGCAGCGTCCACCGAACGAAAAGGGGAAAACCACGAATGAACACAAATAAACAGGAAAAAGATGAAGAAGCATATTGAGAAGAATCTCACTGCGTGAGGCGAACACAAAGAACTTAATTTATCTCTGTGATTCGACGAAGTCGACTCTGAACTTGTTTCAGAGTTCCCTTTTTCTTTCTTAATCCCATTCGGATTCTCTGTGGTCTCTTTCATAAAGTTTTTGACAATATCCCGGATTTATTCCTTTTCCCCAAAGACCTCGCCGGAAAAGATATAGATTTCGGTATCTTTTTCTTTCCAGGCATTAATCGGCAAACCAGCTTTTAAACAGGTGTGGGCTAAAAATTCCTCTCGATTCCAACCATATTCCGTGGCGACTTGGGGCAAGAGTAAGCCTTGATTCCAACCCCGTTTGATTAGAATTCCGTGTTTACCAACTTCAATAACTTTTGGGTCGGTGATTCTTTGCAGTGGCGTCATCACGGTTATTTCAATGTCGATGTCTTTTAATTCTTCGGGTCGGACCGGTGAAAATCTTGGGTCATTGGTTGAGGCATTGATTGCATTCTCCTTTACCGCTTCGTAGGTCGGTTTAATACCTTCGACATAACCAATACAACCCCGCAATTCGCCATGTTTTTTTAAGGTGACAAATACCCCACGCTTTTCTTTTAATTTTTCTGAACTCGGTTTGAACTCAGGAATTTTTTCTTTTCGGATGTGTTTTTCTAAGGTGGTGCGGGCAATCTTTAATAACTCTTTCTTCTCTTCAGGACTCAAACCAATTGTGCCGCTCATTTCTTCAATACTTGGTTTTTTGCCTTCTTGGGCTTGTGACTGGTAAAAAACCACTGAGCCGTAACCAACACAATAACCACCAATTTCACCGGTTACTTCATTGGAATTAGTTGATTTTAAAACCTTGGCTTTATTGGCACCCAATTTTTGGCATGCCAGGATTACCACCACAATTGGCATTCCACCACAAGCTTGTGCTTCTCCTGTCTTTAGGGCATTAAATAGTGCCTTGGCGTCCATCTTTTCAATCAAGCCCAAGGTCCGTTTATCTGTCGCTACACACTCATTGTAGGAGTAGCCATGGTATAAATCCGAGGAAGCTAAGAGAAGAGCTGAATTATCTTTAATCACACTACTTAGCGCATCGGCTAAAGCCTCACAATCTTGGAAAGTTGGTTCGAGTAACATAATGGGTACAATTTTAAAATCTTTTAGCGTCTTTTGTAAAAATGGTAATTGGACTTCTAAGGAGTGTTCCAATTTATGGGCCTGGGGCAAATCCTTAATCAATTTGGGATTATGATTAATTATGGCTTGGGCTAATTTCGAATCAATTGCCACTTCGCCTAATGGTGTCTTCCATATCCCTTGGCTATAAACTGCAGTCCCTTCAAAAAATGTCCGATGACTTGGTCCAATTATGATTACTGTCTTATAGTCTAAGTTGGCAATCAATTTATAACTATGCGCGGCAACTTGCCCAGAATATTCATAACCCGCATGGGGTGCAACAATCCCGATGATTTTCCCGGTAATCTTAGGAACGGTCACACTATTAAGTAGTTTAGTTACAGTTTTATCTAATGTTTCTTTACTACCTGGATAAAACTGCCCGGCAACCGCTGGTTCGCGCATAATTCCCTCCTTTTTCGCCACCTGGGGCGGATTACCCTGAACTTGATTCAGGGTAAAGATTACTAAAGATAATAACCAAACCCCAATCAAGTCTGGTCTCTTTGGTTTATCTTTAAAAGTTAAACTTTCGCTCTTCATCATTGTTCTTTAGCTAATTTTGGTAACTGCATCCGTACCTTGCCACATTTTGGACATACCCATTTTCGTTTCTTATGAAAACTTCGCTTCTGTTCAACCATTTTTGTTTTACACCTTGGACAATACACTAATTATTTTCCTGCCAGGCGTTCCAAGTGTTCGGCGGCTTCTTTTGCCCCGGCATCCAATTCTAATACTTTTCGAAACATCTCTTTCGCTTCATTGATTTGGCAGGCACCTTCATAAGCCAGTCCTAATTGGAAATAGATTTTCGGGTCATCAGGCTTCAGTTTCAAGGCTTCCTTAAATTTCTTTATCGCCTCGGAAAACTTTTGGTTCAAAAGGTAAAATTGGCCTGTCTCCAATAAGTCTTCTGGATTTGCTGGCGTTTTTTTCATTGGGAAAGTCTCACATCCGTTCAATCTTTTCTAAGTCTTCATAACGCCCCAATAGGACTAAAATATCACCTTCATTGATTTCGTCATCGGCATTCGGTGCAATATTCACTTCTTCTTTGAAGTCCGGCAATCCTTTTTCGGTTATGAATGGAATTTTCCTTTTGATGGCAATAACTTGGACTTTGTAGCGTTCGCGCAGTGCCAGTTGCTTTAAGGTCTTACCAAAGAATAGTTTGGGCGCCGCGATTTCTACTACGCTGTGAGTTGGTGAGAGTTCAATGTAATCGAAAATTTTGGGCGAGACAAAGCTCTCCGCCAGTTTAACCGCCACTTCTCGTTCTGGGAAAATGACCCGGTCCGCGCCGATGCGCTTTAAGATTGTACCGTGCAAAGAATTGACCGCTTTGACAATCACTTCTTTTATCCCTAATTCCTTTAACAATAAGGTTATTAGGATACTGGAATCAATTTTTTGCCCAACCGAGACAATTGCAATATCAATATCAGCAATCCCGGCGTCTTTGAGGGCTTTGGAATCGGTAGCGTCTAAGACTAAGCTTTGTGATGCGATATCACTTAAAGCTGAGACCTTATTTTCATCGGTATCAATTACCATCACTTCAAATCCCTTTTCGGCTAAAGCTTGGGCGGTAGCCGAACCAAAACGGCCTAAGCCAATTACGGCAAATTTCTTAGCCAACTAATACCGTCCCTTCCGGGTAAGTGTAGTTAAGTTTTTTGGGTCTTATAAGGGCTGTGCCAACGGTTAAAGTTCCTACTCGGCCCACTAACATCGTTGCAATCACAATTAGCTTTCCTAACGTTGAGAAATCATAAGATGCCGAGACATGGGCTTGGAGTTTTGAGCCCAATGATAAGCCAACTGTGCCAAAAGCTGATGTCAATTCAAAAACCAATCGCAATAAATCTCCTTTTTTACCTTCTAAGATTAAGAGCAAAAAGCCTACTGTCAATAGCCAAGATAAAGATAGGGTAAAAACTAAAAAAGCCCGTCCGGTCAATCCTGGTAACAGTTTTTTCTTAAAAATTAAAATTTCACTCCTGCCTCGTAACAAGTTCTTAATTTCCAATAGCAATAGACTGAAGGTGGTGGTTTTAATGCCGCCACCGGTTCCACCGGGTGAAGCGCCGATAAACATCAAAAATATTAGTAATAAAAGCGCCGCTGGGTTAAAAGCGCCAAGATGAATTGTGCTAAACCCAGCGGTTCTTGGCGTCACCGCCTGAAAATAGGCAACTAAAACTTTCTGGGCCAAGGGATAAGGGGCTAATGAGTTATTCCATTCTAATAAAAGCAAAAGTGCCGTTCCGCCGATAATTAGAATCAAAGTAGTTGTTAGAACAACTTTGGAATGAACCGAAAGCCGCAGATTCTTTTTTGTTATCCAGGTCTTATAAATATCGCTGATTACAATGAAACCAATCCCACCACTGATGAGAAGTAAAGAAATGACAATTGGGATAAAGAAACTGTTGGCAAAGCCGGTAAGATTATTCGAAAAAGTTGAGAAACCGGCATTGCAAAATGCTGAAATCGAATGAAAGACCGCATGACCAAAAGCATATCCAATTGGCATGCCGAGTCGAGCAAAATAGCCAAAAAGTAAAATTGTCCCAATACCTTCAATCACAATCGTAACTCTAATTATTGTGAAGGCAAACCGGCGTAGGTTCTCATAGGAAAGGTAACTTATTGATTCTTTCATCAAAAGTCTATCTCTTAAACTTATTCCCCTTCTTAGGAAAAAGAAAAAAGCAGTGGATAATGTCATATAACCGATTCCACCGATTTGAATTAAAAGCAAGATGATAAACTTCCCAAATAGAGTAAACTCGGTTGGCGTATCTTTTACGATTAGACCAGTGACGCATACCGCTGAGGTAGCAGTAAATAAAGCTTCCACCGGTTTAATATTGGTAGCTGATATTGGTAACATTAGCAGTGCGGTTCCGCAGAGGATAATGATAAGATAACCAAAAATTAAGGTACGGGCTGGATTAACCGGTTGTTTGAAACGCGCCATCTATTTAATTAGTTTAAGGATTTTAGTTGCCAAGAAATCACGATTAGCTGGTGTCACTTCCATCACCGTTGCGTCAGATAGTTTTTTAAGTTTTTCAATCAAAGGGATATTGCTAATCGGGATGGTAGCAAGGACTTTCTTATGCTTGTTGGCAAAAATCTTTTCAATCACTTGGGCAAATTTTTGGCTAAATAATTCCATTTTGCCAATCTCATCAATCACAATTAAATCCTTGCTTTTTTCGGCATTGTCGAGTGTTTTTAATGCTACTCGTTCAAAATCCGTCACATTGACATAATATTTTGACACTCGGTAGGGACTGCGATAGTCTTTATGTGCCAAGATACCTTCCTCACCTTCGGTGGTGACAACTTTAAACCCGACTCTCTCCTCTTGCTCTTTTATCTCCTCGGTCCAAAAACCGCCGTAAGAATTTTTGGGCAGTTCGGCTAAGACCTTTTTCACCAAAGTCGTCTTACCCGATTTCGGCTTACCAAAAAGCAAAACCTTTGGCACTCAAGTAGGATATAAAGACTTTGCCTTTTGTCAACCCTTTTCGTTCATAATCTATCTCTTCGGCTATCCAGCCAGTAGCTAAAATTATTAAATTGCCACCTTAAATAAATTAAGTTTAATGAAAAGTAATGCTTGACCCGATAAATTTTCTTGATTATAATCGGAACGAGGGGCAAATCACCTCGCTGTTCCCCATTCTTGGAAGATAAAGGATAGGGAGAGGAATAGTCCCTCGAATAAACAGAACTATTAAGTTATTATTAGAAACGGAGGACCTATGAAACTATCGAAGTTCCTTCTCCTAATTGTAATGGTTATGGGCTTTTTATCCCTCACCTGCCATAAGACGAAAAAAGCCACTTGGACAATACTTGCCTATATGGACGGGAATAATAACCTTGATGTCTCATTGAACGGAAATTCCTATTGCATAGCCGATGCCCAAGAGATGGAGAAGATTGGCTCAACCGATAAGGTTCAAATTATGGTTATGCTTGGTTCTTTAAAGACCGGCGGCAACTGTAAGTATTACCATATTGAGAAGTTTGAAAACGAAATGCCAGATTCGCTCAGTTCAACTGTGATTGAGAACTTGGGAACTAAAGATATGTCAGATAAAACGACCTTGCATAATTTCATCAAAGCCGGTAAAGAGAAATATCCAGCTGAGCATTATATGTTGATAATTGATGACCATGGTGGTGGCTGGCGTGGTGCGTGTTCGGATGAGCAGAATGGCGCTGGTGATTTAATGTCAATGCCGGATATGAAACAGGCACTAGACACCTTTCATTTTGATGTTATTGTCTTTCACGCTTGCTTGATGTCAATGGTTGAGGTCGCTTATGAACTAAAAGACAATGCTGACTATATGGTTGCCTGTCAATTCACGATGCCGATGCAGAGTATTCTTGGTTCAGAACAATGGCTGGGGCACCTTTCCGCTAACCCAAACACAACTCCGCTTGAGATTTCTAAGAAGATTGTTGAGGCGGTATATGCGACGGCAAATAATAAGCAGAAACAGGCGCATATGGCAGTAACTGATTTAAGCAAAATGACTGCGCTCGCCTCTCGGATTTCCAATCTTGGTAATATGTTAGTAACTGAGACCGGCAATAATTGGAATGAAGTTTTAGATGCCTTCAACTCAACTCACTACACGCAATGGGATGACCCAGCATTTTGTGATTTGCGTGAGTTCTGCAAAAAGGTGTTACAGGAACCGAATCTTCAGAATATCAACCTTATTAAAAATGCGGCACAAGAGGTTATTGATGGAATAAATGATGCAGTACCAATGACGATGACTAATGTTACCGGATTGACGCGGGGCGGATTAAATATTCACTTTCCGTATCGAGCCGAGTTATTTGAATCTACCAAATATGTCCAATGTCAATTTCGTTCCACTAACTGGCATGCATTTTTATCCAAGTTCATAAGTTCAACTGGTGGCGGCGGAGGTGGTGGAAATACCGGAACATTAGTGGTTAATTCAACCCCAACCGGTGCTACGGTCTGGATTAACGGCACAAATACCGGTCACACCACCAATGTGACATTTACCATCAATCCAGGTAATTATGAAGTAAAACTGACTTTGAGCGGATATTATGATTGGATTGATACGGTCACAGTCAACGCTGGTCAGACAACTACAATAAATGCAACATTACAACAGCAAGGTGGTGGACAAAATCTTACTGTTTCCGGAGTGGTTACTTGGCCTGGGCATTCTCTATCTAACTACTGTATTGCCTTCCTTGATACTTCACACACAAATACTATTATTCCCGTCGGTATAGTTAGCGTCAATCCCGCCACCGGAGCCTACACAATTATCTATTCACTTTCGGCACCGCTTGAGGCATATGTTGAGGCATTTGATGATGTGAACAATAATGGTTATAGTGACCCGGGCGAAGGCCTCGGTTATTGGGACGCTAATGGCAACGGTCAATGGGACGATATGCTAACATTTCAACCTGGCCAGACTGTGAACAATGCCAATATTGTACTCTTTACACTGTCCAAAGAGCAAGGTGGCAAGGATTGGAAAAGTCAAATAAAATCAATCCGTTTGACCGGTCATCAGAGTAAATGACTCATTATTTCTTGTCGGACTGCTACCTTATGTAAACTCTAATGAATAAAATAAAACTGAAGGCGGTCTTTTGACCGCCTTTTTCTTTTATGGATGTAAATTATGTTGGCGGAACGATTCCGAGTTTCGAATAAGTTTTAAGACATATTCTACTTTTTCTATAGGTACTCCGGTAGATTTATTTATCGCTTCCGAACTCTGACCAGAATCATAGCCCAATAAAATTAAATCCAATTCCAAATAATTAAGACCAATTATTTCTTCATCATTTAGCCCAGGAATTAAATCCGGAGATGGGACTTTTTCAATAATTCTTTTTGGCACACTCAAAAATTTTGCCAATTCCCAAACTTGCGTTTTGTAGAGATTTAGCAAAGGCATTATATCGGCTGCGCCATCGCCATATTTGACAAAGAAACCAATTAGATATTCGGTGCGATTTGTCGTGCCGACGACTAATAAGTTTTTTAGTTCAGCATAATAATAAAGATAAAGCAATCTTAAACGATTTTTAGCCCGATAATAAGCAGTTGCTTTGCGTAATTCGGGTTGTTTAAATCCTAAAAGATTTTGTTGATAGGCATTGCCTCCGGTCAATTCTTGTAACTTTTGCAACCGCTTCCTGGCATAGTTTGCCTTTATGCGATATGGCACCAATCCCCCTAAAGCCGAGACTAAACGATAAATACCAATTTTAGTTAATACCTTTGTCATATCAATCTTTTTATAATCAATTGCTAATGCTTGGCATACCAAGAGCGCGTCTTCGAGACTTGGGGGATTAGTATCCCTTTCCGGTAAGATTAATCCCAATACCTGATTTTTACCTAAGGCATTTACGGCTAAATAAGCACAGACTGCTGAATCAATGCCACCTGATATTCCAATCACAACGCCATCTTTATTTTGTCTTTCGACTTCGGTCTTAATAAATCGTTTTAAATCCTCAACGGTTTTGGATAAATCATCTTTAAAATTTTCGATAATTCTCACCTTTCAGAGTTTAAATTTCGGACCACCTGCCGCAGCGACCGCTGTAACGGTCAATGACAACACCTTCTTTTAAAGTCTCGACGACCTCACAATGGTTGGGACAACCCTCACACTCAAAGGCTCGGGTTTGGAAGGGTATTGTTGCAATTTCAAAACCAGCAAACTTACTAACCTTTCCTTCAGTCTGTTCTCGGGCAAGGATTGCAGCACCAATTGCACCCATCACTAAAAAATGTTTTGGAACAATTATTTCTTGTTCCAATGCCCGTTCAAATGCCTTGCGCACCCCAATATTTGCCGCTACCCCGCCCTGAAAGAGAATTAACGGCTTAATCTCTTTTCCTTTTGCTACCGCATTCATATAATTCCGAACAATTGCATCGCATAGTCCACTAATAATGTCTTCGGTGGCAATCCCTAATTGCGCCTTATGAATCATATCGCTCTCAGCAAAAACCGTGCACCGACCGGCAATGTTCACGCGATTCTTTGCTTGCAACGCCTTTTTGCCAAATTCTTCAATGGGAATTCCTAACCGGGTTGCCTGATGGTCTAAAAATGAACCAGTGCCGGCAGCACAAACCGTATTCATTGCAAAGTCTACTGGGATGCCATCCCTTAAGATAATAATCTTAGAGTCTTGGCCACCAATCTCAATTACCGTTCTCGCTTGTGGATAAAAGTGGCTGGCAGCAACCGCATGGGCAATTATCTCATTTTTCACTATATCGGCTTGGAGCATCACTCCAGCTAATCTTCGGGCTGAACCAGTTGTGCCAGCACCAGCAATTTTTATTTTATTGTCTACTTGTCGGGCTAAGGAGTTCAAGAGTTCTTTTATTGCCTCAATTGGTCTCCCTTGAGTGCGCAGATAAGTATTAGCAATTACCTTATACTCCTGGTCAATAATAACCCCTTTGGTTGAGATTGACCCAACATCAACCCCAAGATAACCAATCATAAGAATTTTGAATTTCGAATTTTGAATTTCGAATTGGACCGTCTTTTAATTAAGTCAACGAAGGCTTCCAGTCTGGTTAAAAGTCCGGTCTTAGCAGTATGTTCATCAAAGGACAAAGACAGGATGGGTAGATCGTAATCTTCGCCGATTTTCTCCAAGGCAGCCAAGGCAATATTTTCCGGCATACAGGTGAATGGGTAGATATGTACAATACCCGATACGCCTGCCCGAGCAAAACGGACTGCTTCGCCCACGGTCTTAATCGCTTCACCACCGGGTGAATCTTTCAAGTAACGATGGGCTAAAATTGCTGACCAATAAAACTCCCAATCAATCTTTAAAAGATGGCGTAGATGCCGATAAAGGCTGCGCCTACTCAAAACCAAAGCACCTAACCTACCCAACTCTTTTTCAATCTCTTGATTGGCAAAAGGTTCAATCATAAAAAAGATTTCGCCAACCAACCCAATAGTTATTTCGGGTTTTCTTGAGTTAGTTGAGTCGTAACGCTTTATAATAAGCATTGCCTGACGGATTGCAGATAGGCTTTTTGCTGACTCAATTAACTTTATACCTTCTTTTTCAAATTTTGCGGCTTGTTCAAAATCAACGGCTCGGAGCCACCGCAATTTATTCAGGAAGGCTTCGACCAAGGCACTCTTGGCAAAAAGGATTGATAAGGCATAGAGAACCCTAGTTGGCGAAACCGAAAAAATCCGGGGTATCTTTTCAAAGACAAATTGATAGGGCGTGTATTGACTAATGGCATAGAGACGAAAATTAGTAAACCGGTCGGCGAGAATTCTTTCTTGCAAATAATGGTAATAGCCAAAACGACACTTCCGGGCACCCGCTGCCATAAAAAGGGTATCCGCACCGCGCTCAATCGCTTCAATAAAATTACCCAAAGTTATCTTGAACGGTAAACAGACCAATTCGGGGGAAAGCTTAACCCCGGTCTCAAGGGTTTTTTTAGTGGTAGGTGGGGGCAAGACCACCGCGGAGCCAAGTTTCTCGACAAAAGTCTTTAAGGCTAAGGTATCGTAGCCAAAATAGGGAAAGGTTGCTTTCATCACAAATCAGTCGTTGGTAATTGGTTGTTCGTTGTTAGACTAAAAACCAACAACCAAAGGGGCTTTGCCCCTTTGAAACCCCAAAAGATTTTTTCTTTAAGAACAGGGAGTTTGAGGGATTTCCCCCTCAAACCAAAAACTAAAAACTCCGACCCGATTCGGGTCAAATTATCTCTGCTCATTTGTAATTATTCGTCTTAAGTGTTTTCAATTTAAACTAATCTGTCTTTTTATTAATTCAATAAAGGCTTCCAGACGAGTAATTAAACCAGCCCGGCCGGTATGCTCATCAATGATTAACGATAAAAATGGTTTGTTGCTGGCTTTCGCTTTTTCTGCCATCAGTTCAGCAATTAAGGAATCCGGCCCACAGCCAAAGGAAATAATCGTCACAATGCCCGAGACCTTATCTAAATAATAGTTAAAGGCATTATAAAGTTCCCGCTCATAAACCCATCGAATATTTTGGGCAAAACCTTGTGCCGAAGCTAAAATTGTCTCAGGCAAATCTTCTTTGGTATAGATTAGAAACCCATTCTTTTTAAAGGTCTCAATAATATCTTTGGCAATAAAATCGTCTTGGAGATTATAAAAATGGCTAATTAACGCAATCTTAGGCTTGTCGGTTGGAAATTCAGGAACAGCTTTCACTTTTGAGAAAACTGACTTAGCTCGTTTTAACGCCCGCAATGATTTTATCGGGTTTGCGGTCAGCTTAAGTCCGGTTAAAAAATGAGGTAAGAAAAAATCATTTTTTATCTTCGGTGTCAGGATTGAGCAAGAATTAGAGAACTTCAGAAGCGCAACGTCCACAACTCCAATCATCTTCGGACAGGCATAGAGATTGTCTTTAAGTGTTACCAAGCGGGGTAGAAAAATGTAGTCGACTTTATCAATTAACTCCTCGATATGACCGCAAATCACTTTGATTGGTAAGCAGACTTCGCTTGAGACCTTATCCAAACCTTTTTTTAGAATTGTCTTATCAGTTTTGGGTGATAAGACAACCTCAAAACCAAGTTCTTGGAAAAATCGTCGCCAGAAATTACCATACCGAAAATACAATAAAGCCCTTGGGATGCCAATTCGCTTTTTGACAGCTAAACCAAGGGTCTGGATATTTGATTTCTCCCAACGATTAGCAAAATCCTGGTCCATCCGAATGAATTATATTATATTCAGCAAAAAATGTCAACCTTCTGGGTCGCCACTTGAATTCTTTAAGCAATTCGAGCCAATCCGCATTCTCCAAAGACACTCATTAACCAATCTTCAAAAATAAAAATGGGGGCAAAGTTTCGCCCCCATACATTCAATTTAGTTGAACTTATTTCTGTTCGATTTCGCCTAAGATTACGAACTCGACTCTTCGATTTAAAGCACGCCCTTCTTTTGTAGCATTAGAAGCAATTGGTTTGCTTTCACCAAAACCAACCGCTTTTAGCCGATTGATATCAATCCCTTTCACCTTTACAAGGTAATCAACTACCGCATAAGCCCGCTGCTCGGAGAGCTTCTGATTATAAGAGTCAGAACCTTCGGAATCGGTGTGACCTTGGATTTCAACCGTAATCTTGGGATTGTCAGTAAGAATCTTGGCAGCATCATCAAGAACTGGATAAGATTCTGGCCGAATCGTCGCTTTGTTAAAGTCAAAATAGATACCTTTAAGGGTAATTACCATCCCCTTTTGCACTAAGTCAAAATTCTTTTCAGTAATCTTATCCTTTTCTAAAATTACAACGGCAGTCTGCGTTATATAACCTTCAGCTTTAACTTCAACGGGATGCGAACCAACTGGCAATTGGACTTGATAAATTCCAGTTAGACTATCGGTGGTTATATCAGCAATTCCAGTGCCCGGGAATGAGATTATTGCTTGAAGGGGCTTTGCAGTCTTTTTATCAGCTACTTTACCAGTTAAGGTTGCCATAAATGCTGACGGTGCCATTGCTAAATCGACCGAAGTAACTTTACCTTCTTCGATTTGAATCGTTTGGGCGTTTTTAAAATAACCATCTTTTTCCGCTTGAATGGTAATAATCCCCACCGGAATATTGTCAACACGGAACGAACCAGTGGCTGAATCGGAACTTGCTGACGGGATGTTGGTGCCGGGGAAAGAAATGAGTGCTTGGAGTGGACGATTATTGGTTACATCATAAACCCTACCGGCGATAACACCGTAGGTGATGAGTGGTTTTAATTTAAATTCGTAACTCGTTATACCATCTGCTTTTACCGTAAGGGGAACTACTTCTTTAAGGTAACCTTCTTTAGTTACTTCTACTACTACCACTCCGGCTGGTATCTTCTCAGCAGTAAAGACACCAGTATTAGGATTAGATGTGAGTGGTGTTAATTTTGGCAGGTCGGGGAAATTGATTGTTGCTTCGAGTGGTTCACCGGTGCGGGAATCAATAACCTTGCCAGCAATTGTACCGACCGCGGCTTTTGGTGGTTGTAAGAAAGGAGTCGCCAGGTTAAAACCAAATAATACCTCGTAATCCGGTGCCGGTGGAGTTAAACCAAGGCTCAAGCCCAAATCAACCCCAAAGCCACCAACCTTAAAACGTAATCCCGGCGTGAGTCTAATATAAGCACCTTTGCTTAATAGTGATGACTCGGGATAATAAAAATAGTCATTATTAGAGGTCGCTTCGAGGATAAAACTTATATTTTTTGCCTCGAGTTCTAATCCCATTCCCATTGATTTAATCGCAATATCTTGGTATTTAGTTTCCCCATAATTGAAGTAAAAGTTTGGGGCCGATGGTAAGAATTCGTTCAATTGAAGAGTAGCCAATCCTTTCCAGCCGAATTCTTCGGCTATTGGATAAAGTGGGTGGACAAAGCCCATATCGCTTTCAACTGTGTAATAACCAGTTGCACCCAATTTCAAAACCGGAATCCAAGGGATTGATAACTTACCACCAAAGACCTTATCGTTAAATCCGAAATCGGCTTTAGGTTCACCAGTTGTAACATCTTTCACAATCTGCATAATTCCACCCGACCAAACATAGAATTCTAAAAAGTTAACCGGAGCATAGCCAAGTGAGGCGACTAAGTCACCATAGAGATTATCCGAAAGGCTGCCTTCCCAGCTTGCGATTCCATGAACCGAAAAAGTAAGTAGTCCAGCGCCTTCGACCCGAGCATCGTTAACTCGGAATAAACCTCGATTTCCGGCTAATGATGGTAGCCCAAATATTATCGAAGGTATTGCCCAAACTGTAAGGGCTAAAACCAAGAACTTCGGTCGCTTCATAAAAGCCTCCTTTTGCTTTCTTGATAATGCATCGCTTTTGTGTATTGTAAGTTATGGTTTTTAATCGCTTCCCTCCTTTCTTTTTGGTTTTATTATTTTGTCCTTAGTAGCTACAAGATTAAAGAGGTTAAATCCTGGCTAGCATTGCAAATTGCTCTTTACTCAAATCAAGTTTGGTTGTAATTGAGCAAGTTATTTAACCCTATTCGCCTCGTTTGTTGGGGTCGTCTTCGAAGTTAGCAATATTAATTGTCAGAATACCCTCACCCGTAACATCCAAATTGGAAATTATATCTTTACCCCGTAGCGTAATTTTCGCATTTAATACTTTCCCATCCTCCAATTCTGGGTATTGATCAATCCAAGCTGCTGGAAGAACAAGAATTGATTGTTTAACTGTCTTTTTGCCTGCAGGGTCAGAGGGAACAACGAAATAACACACCCCTTTGACTGGAGCGGGTGCGAATTCCCCAGGAGTAGCACCAGGAGTTATATCTTTAAAGGTAACTGTATAATCAGTAATCTCTGCAGTGTAAGCAGTAGGGTAGGTGGGCAAACCAGTTCCTCTTTCGGTGTAAGATACTTCAACTTCAACACTATAACTTGGTGTTTCCGAATGTTCTTCTAACTCTTCGCCCGAACCGGTTGTCCATTCATCTTGTGTATCAGCAGTAAGTATTTGTCCGTTGTTTATCTCAACAATTCGTAAAGCTTTCGGTGTGGTCCGGTGACAACTCCATACCATAATACCTAATACGCAGAACCCCAAAACAAGGAGTCTTGTGCTTTTATGCATTTTTCCTCCTTATCATTTTCATCATTATAATATTATCTAATGAATATGTCAAGCTTAAAATGAGTGTCATTGCAAAGTGTACCGTTTCTCAGAAATGAAAATTTTTGGGAATACCTCGGTGTTGGCATATCGCAGCAATGTTGCCCTGAGCGATACCCTTCCAGGACAATTTCTAATTTTGCTTTTGCACTCCAAGGTTTGTCTAATGTTATTTTCTTTCCTTTCTTTCTAATGAGCAATAACCCTACTTAAAGCGTTGTCAATGTTTTTCACTTTCTGGGAAACATTTCAAGATTTACTGCTCGCTCAGTTAAACTATTTGAACATTTTGAACTATTTTTATATCCTTAAAATCGGTGATCAAGACACAGGAATTAAGATTGGTGAAACAGCGAGGCAGTATAGAGGGTCGTTTCTCAGGTAGCCTGCGGAGCTAACGACCAGGTTGCCTTCCAGGTTGCTTTCCAAGTTGCCTACTGGGTTGCTTCCGAGGTCGCCTACGAAGTCACTCCTGAGCCTACCTGCCAACCAGCTCCAAAAGTAACTTCCGAAGCAACTTTCCGGGCAACCTGCGGGTTAGCTCAGGAGGCAGCCTACGGGGCTACCCCCTATACCATACCCCCACCCAAAGACAAATTATATATAACATCTTAAATATCATATACTTAAAAGAAATTTTGGCTTGATTTTTGTGTTAGTTTTAGCTAACGTTTTGCCGATACCGGTTTTTTCTCAAGAAATGGCAGAAAAGTTCGACGCAGGCGACCCTGAAACAAGTTCCGGGTTTCTCTTTTCTTTCAAAATCTGATTCGGATAGCTTAAAGCATTACGAAAAAAAGATTGATTTGACCCAACTGGAAGTTGCTGCTTGGTTAGGATTAAAATCAAAGCATGGACGGAGTTTTATTGCCCGCCTATAAAATGGATTTATCCAAAATCTCGTTTTGCGAACAATTCTTGATTTGCTTCGAGTCGGTGGTACTTCTTAGTCGAATTTTTTAAAGAACCGACTGCGATTGATTTTAAACAAAAGTATGAAAAGATGATGGGACAACTGTCAACACCGCCCAAATCCGATTCGGAGACGGGTTAATTCGACAAGATTGGTTCGAAGATAGGTTTTAATTTAATTAGGGGACGATTTAGTTAGAGCGCTCATTTAGAATCGCAAGTTAAGTAGTTTTTCCTAAATTTACCCGGAGATAATTCAAACACTTCCCCAAAAATGAAGCAGTGTATTGTTGGAGCAAGTCCTAACGCTACGGTCTGAGTTGAGATAAAAGTTTAACGCATAACAATTATTGAACAATTATTTTTTTAATTAGCCTGCCGTTTATCTGGTGCAAACATTTCGATTTAACGTGCGATTCTTTTGAGGTAGCATAAGATAAGGCTATGAAGTAAATGCCTGAACTTAGCGGTCTGCCCAAATCATCATCCTTAGCCCAAACGATTTCTCCAGAGTTAAATTCCGAGGGTGTGATGTTAAATGATTTTACCGGTCTACCCAATGCATCGTAAATCTGCAAAAGCGGTTTCTCTCCTTTTGGCACTGAGTAAGTAATGCGAACTTGATCTCTGCAGGGGTTTGGTTGGAAGCGAAGCCACATTTCGCATTCCCCGTTCCGTATTTTGCTTTCCGCCTTCTGGGTTCCGGTTCCGATAACAGCGATATCTTCTAAGGTGCTGTAATCACCCCAACCCCAAGCAGTATTATAACCTCGAACCCGATACCAATATTGGCCAACTGGTTGACCGGTTATATTATAAAAAGTGTCAGCTATATTTGAAGCAACCACCCGGGCTTGATTGAAATAAGGGACCGGGTATATGTCATCCACATAGAATCCATTGCGTAAGACGCCATCGTCGGTCATACACCGAAAACGGATGTAGATGGATTTACCAACCCAATTTTCTAAGGAGTAAGCCTTCCTCACCCAGCCACCAGAATTGCCAGTGTAGCGATTGTCAAGTTGAGTCCATTCTTTTAAGTTGGGCGATATTTCTACTACCGCCACATCATAATTATTTTCCAAATCGTACCAACACCAGAAGGTTAAAGAGTCATTCGGCTGAACGATATAAGGGTAGGTAGTACGGACATAGTTAGAAATATTATGGGCTGAGCCAGAGAAAAAACTATGGCTGGCAGAATGGGACTGGGTAGTGCTTAAAGTAAAACCACCCAAAGTCCATCGTTCGGTAGTGCCTTCAAGATTGTCTTCGATAAGAGAATAGCTTGTCAATTCTTCAATTTCCCATTGTTCGGGTTGGTTTGCATAAGGACGGATTGGGGACCAATGGAGTGTAAAATCGCCCGTAACACTGGAGTCCAATGGAGCAAGGATTGGCGGCGGCACAATACTTTTCATTAGTAATCGAACACTATCCGAGAAGTTAGTAATACAAACGGCAGCCTTAAAGGCTTGAAGTTGGATATGGTCGAGTTGCGATGCGGATTGATAGAATTGTGTGCCAAGTTCAATCGTATAAGAGATACAAGGATTGCCTGAAACCCAATGGCTATAGCCATACATCCAGTCATCTGAACCACCGGCGGTTGGATAGAGTTCAATTGATTGCTGAGGAGTATAGTAGCCACCACCTAACCGTTCCATCAAACCCGCCATCCGTTGACCAACTCGAACTAAAATTGTATTGTCCGGTGTTGTTGCATTGGTATACCCCCAGGGCCAAAGCACCAGTTCCGAATAAGAATGGAAAGAAAGCACCGCATTGAATTCATGGGTTTTAAAGAAGTCGGTTAAATTTTTAATCTCATAAGCCGAAAAACCATAAGGACCCATAAAGGTAGCAGAAGATGGATAATGGGTGGATTGGGAACCTTCGGTTAGTGCGCCCCAATCGCCCATCGCATCGCCATTACAAGCACCATTATAATTACGATTCGGGTCAGTGCCCACCGCGGTGCCGAATGGCTGACGATTCTTCCGCCAACTGCGCTGGGCTGGATAGTCGTAAACATAACCATCAACATTGATTATCGGGAAAATCCAAATCTCGTGATTGTTCACTAAATCCTGTATTGCCGGGCTTGAACTATAAGCGCGGGTAAGACTATCAGCAATATGCCTGGGTACTTCGACCGATGCCCATTCGCGGGCGTGATGACAACCAATAAAAAGGACATCCGGCTCAGTTGGGTCATCAATCTCTGGTGAGTCAGAAATTTTGACGCCATAAATCTGCCGACCCTCATAGGTCAGTCCTAAACTCTCAAGTTTACAGATATTCGGATATTGGGTTGCCATATTCCTTAGAATCTGATTAATCTCGTCATAACTGTGGTATTGTCCTTCAGCCAGAGCTTGTTCTTTGGCTTGTGCTAAATCTTCGAGGATAATTTCCGATTTTAGACCGCAATTTTGAACTAAAGGATAATCTTCGGAAGTGACGATTAAATCGTACCATTCGTTTGGTCGGGCGCCCGCAATCTCAATATTTGTGCCTTTGAATTGAATTCGGTCTTTCAGTTCCTGATAATTTTTAGCATAGATGCGTACAACCATCTCTTTGCCGAAAGTGTTCGAAATTGACAATAAAGTCGCAATACCTAAACAAAGCCAAAAAGGTTTAAAAGCCAAATTATGCTTTCTACTTTTCATTTGATGATCCTCCATTCCATAATAATTTTAATCGAAGATGGCAAAAAGTCAATTATAAAGAGACTTTTCTCTGTTGTAGCCATTAGCTAATGGGAGTTTGTACCCAATTGAATTTGACGATGGTTATCCATTCCACTATGCACCCAAAAATATTCTAGGACAACTAATTACCATCATTACTCCAAAAGGATTCCATACCATAAATGCTAAAATCTTCCCTAAAAATTACAAAAAGGAGTAGTGCAGTTGAATCGGTTATTAGTGAGGCTTGACTTCGGCTTAAAATTTAATATCCTTCTTATAATGGATCCGAATCGGATTTTTCTCTTAAGAATTGTTAAAGAAAAGAGAATTCGACTTTGTCGAGTATAATTTTTAGGAGGCAAGCATGAAAGAGTATAACGCAGAAAATATTAGAAATATTGGTTTTTTCGGTCACGGTGGTTGTGGTAAAACTACCATTGGCGAAGCAATTCTTTATAACTTAAAACAAAATAATCGGCTGGGTCGAGTTGATGAAGGGAATGCCCTTTTAGATTATGATGAAGATGAAATCGCTCGAAAAATTAGTATTAGTCTGGCTTTAGGTTATGGGGCATATCGAGATAATCTGATTAACATTGTTGACACTCCTGGCTATGCGGATTTTATCGGCGAGGTTTATTCTGGTCTTGCCGCAGTAGATATCGCTATTGTGGTAATTGATGCAGTATCCGGTATCGAAGTGGGTACCGAAATAGTCTGGAAATTGATTAATCAGAGAGAGTTGCCAAGATTAATTTTTATTAATAAATTGAAGAAAGAACACAGTGATTTCTATAAAGTAATTGATGAGGTGATTAAGAATTTCGGTAGCAAAATCTGTCCGGTCTTTTTACCGATTGGTAAAGAAGCCGGTTTCGAGGGAATTGTTAATTTAATCCATAATAAGGCGTATAGTGATAAGGATGGAGTTATTAAGGAGATTCCAGTGCCAGCCGAGCTTGACGATCGAATTAATCAGTATCGAGATAAGCTTTTAGAGGCTTGTGCCGATTCCAGCGAGGAGTTGATGAATAAGTATCTTGAAGGTAATGAGATTACTCCTTCGGAAATTGTTGCCGCAATTAAGCAGGGGGCTAAAGAGCATAAACTTTTCCCGGTGCTTTGTGGCGATGGTTATGAGAATATTGGAGTTCAACTGATGTTGGATTTTATTGTGGAATCAATGCCGTCGAGTATTGATATTACCGAAATTCGAGGTACTAAACCACGTAGTGAAGAGATAATCATTCGAAAGAGAGACCCCAAAGGTCCGACTATCGCTTTTGTCTTTAAAACTGTTTCTGAACCTCATATTGGGGATTTGAATTATGTGAAGGTGCTTTCGGGGAGTATTGAGTCGGGGATGATTTTATTGAATTCGAATGTTGAACGCGAGGAAAAAATTAACCAGATTTATTATGTAAAGGGTAAAGAGCGGATTGAGACTAATAAACTTCGGACCGGCGAGATTGGCGCCTTGGTTAAGTTAAAACAGACTCACACCTCCCATACTTTATGTAGCCCTCAAGACCCATTTGTAATCGAGCCGATAAAATTCCCCGAACCTTCGATTTCGGTAGCAATTGTACCCAAATCTAAGGGCGATGAGGAAAAGGTTTCTAACGGTTTAGCAAGATTGCATGAAGAAGACCCAACCTTCTCTTATAAGTATGACCATGAATTGAAACAGCAACTTATCTCTGGATTAGGCGAGTTGCATTTAGATGTAATTGTTGCTCGTTTGAAAAGAAAATTTGATGTCGCGGTGGACTTAGTGAAACCGAAGATTCCTTATCGAGAGACAATTCAACGCAAAGCTGAAGCACAAGGAAAATATAAGAAACAATCCGGTGGTCGGGGCCAATATGGCGATGTCTGGCTTCGGCTCGAACCTAAAGAGCGCGGAACCGGTTTTGAGTTTATTGACGAAATCTATGCTGGAGCAGTGCCTTCTAAATATTTGCCCTCGGTAGAAAAGGGGGTATTAGAGACAATGGCACAGGGTGTTCTGGCGGGTTATCCGGTCGTGGACGTAAAAGTAACGATTTACGACGGGTCTTATCACGAAGTCGATTCTTCGGATATCGCTTTTAAGATTGCTGGTTCGTTAGCATTCAAGGCAGCAGCCGAAAAAGCCGGCCTCGTCTTATTAGAACCAATAATGGATGTTGAAGTCACAGTTCCTGAACAGTATATGGGTGATGCGATTGGTGACTTGAATGCTCGACGCGGAAGAATTTTAGGAATGGAGTCGGAGGGTTCTTTACAGGTAATTAAGGCTCAGGTGCCGATGGCCGAGATGTATAAATACTCGACGACCCTGCGGTCAATGACTCAAGGCCGCGGTTATTTTTCAATGAAGTTTTCCCATTACGAAGAAGTGCCACGCGAAATCGCGGCTAAAATAATCGAAGAGGCAAAACGCGAAAAAGAAAAGGGGTGATATCCCTAATTTATTTATTAGTTCAAATTGTTCAAGATGGTTAAAAACTTAAATACGAAAAGATAATGAGAAGAATTATTATCACCTCTATCGCTCTGCTCGGTATTTTTTATGCTTGTAATATTAGTGTTGTGCCACAAACCGCTTCGGGTGTTGTCGGGGATTCGCTGGAATTTAAAGTTATAGTTAAGAATATTCACCTGCCTTGTCTATTAGCTATCGAAGCCACTCAATTCAAATTCGATAAAGTCTCGTTGCAAAAAGAGAGCGATTGGGATTCAGTTAATGTCACAACTTTCGAAAAGAAGATAACGGTTCGTCTTGACCGCGCTGGTCAAGGTTTTATTGATGCGAGTCGGACTTGTCCAATCCGGACTTCTACGGCAAAGGCGACCATTGAGATTAAAGAAAAATACCGGGCAAAAGAACTTACGGCCATTTTAGAAGAGGCGAAAATTTTGTTGAAAGCATTTAGTGATGACGACACGAGCAAACTACACAGTCTTAGGTCACTGAAAGAGTCGCTTTCTAATCACGTCAAGGCTCTACTTAAGGAAAAAGACCAAACTGAGATAAAGAAACAAATCACGAGGTTAAAAGTGCAATTGGAAAAAGTCTTGATATTGGCGGATAGTTTGAGAAAGACTTGTGAGGAAGCGCTTAAAGAATTGCCAAAATAGTTATTCAAATATTCACTTTAACTTTGGTCCAAGTGAAACCGCCGTCAATAGTTCGAAGGATTGTTCCATTAGCTCCACTAACCCAAGCTCGTTCGCATTGCGTATCACAATAGACCGAATACAAATCATCTTCGACACCCGACTCGCATAATAAGATATTCTGCAATCCATCGTTAGTCCGAAAAATCTTGCCGTTGCCACCGACCAGTATCCCGTTATATTCATTGGCTGGGAAACGAACCCCGTAAAGCGGGTAGGGTTTAAACGCCTCGGTTAAAAGTTTCCAGGTTTCGCCACCATCAGTAGTCTTATAGATAACCGCTCGGTCACCAACAACATACCCGGTAAGGTCATCAAAAGGAAAGCTGACACAATAGAGGTCAAACCGATATTCACCTTGTAGATGCTCGGTTAAGAGAAACCAATGTTCACCGCCATTGACAGTTTTATAGATAGCGCTCTTTTCGCCGACAGCAAAACCGGTCAAAGTATCGAACGGAAAGTGGACTGAGTATAGTTTTCGACCACTACCTTGATGGAGAATGGTCCAGGTTTCACCTGAATCGTCGGTCTCAATAATTAAGCCGTCGTCACCAACGGCAAATCCAATTAAATCGGTTTGAGGAAAACAGAGTCCGCGTAAATCGAGTTCAGTGTTAATCTTTATCAGCTTCCACTCCTTACCTCCATTGGTTGTTTTTAGAATTGTCCCTTTTGCCCCAACGATAAAACCGACTTGGGCATCACAAGGAAAATCTATACCATATAAATCATTCTGGGTTGGCGCGTCTAAAAGTGAAAAAGTGGCGCCACTATCAGTGCTTTTTAAAATTATCCCTGATTCTCCCGCCGCATAGCCAATATTACCGTCTTGAGGGAATGCGATGGCATATAAGGACTTACTCATCTTTCACTTCCCGAATGATGATGATTGGGGTTAAACTGTCACCCTGCCCAGCTGGATTATCTGCCATCACCTTTTCAATCATCTGCAAATCTAAGCCATCGGATGCTCCAACCACCCAACAGCCGGAAATATCATTGGCGTCAACAATCGCAACCGGGTGGTTAATTTGTTTACTAACTCTTTTTGCGACCAGCTCGGGTGTTTTTGGTCCCATAATGACGCATTCGTAAAATTCTTTGACTCCAGAAGTATGCGCAGCATCAATCATTGCTGCTTGTTTGCCAGCGATTTTATAGAAATCCCCTTTTCGCCCAAGCAATTTACCAAAAGCACTGACGAAAGCAGCCAGTAAAATTCTTAAGCCCCCCACCTCTTCAATTGCGCACTGCATACTCCAAGGACTGCGTAACCCAATTCCGTAAGGAACTTTGCGGACAAATCGCCAAAGAACTTTCGCCAGTAGACCGGGTTTGATTTTATTGATGGGGATTGCTCGACCTTGGGTTATCGCTACGACACTTTCAGCAATTGTCACAATGTCATTATTTCTTAAGACCCCTTTGGTATATTGCTCAACCACATCACCAATATCATCTCGATCGGTAATGATATGGGTCTTGACCCAAATCCTTTGAAATTTTCGACCATTGTATTGCACAACCGGTTCTTTTATTCTTTTCGCCATTATTCAGAACTCTAAGAACCGATTTAATAACTTTTCCATTTTTAATGTCAATTTGCCACAAGTCCAACCCAAAACTGCTCCGGCTAAGACATCGGTTGGATAGTGATAGCCTAAATAGATGCGCGAGAAACCAACCAAAATTCCGAATGTATAAAGCGGAATTGTCAGTTTTGGGTACTTCGCCGAATAAACTGTAGCTAAACTGAAGTAACTTGAGGAATGACCCGAAGGGAACGAAGAATTCCAACGCGGGGTTAGAGAATCTTCGGGTCGGGGACGGTTAACAATCACCCGGATGCTTAAGTTTGCTAAAGAACTTATTGCCCAGGCAGTAAGGGCTAATTTTGCGGTCTTTAGCTCTTTTTCTTGACCGAAATAAATAACAGCCAAATTAGCGATTAGCTGTGATTCAAAACCGCTAACCATTTCGGTTCCTTTCATTATCAAATCCAGCGTCGGATTTTGCCAGTCATTGTGAATTTTATTGTACAAGTTCTGGTCAAAGTTGGTAGTGATGAATAAAGTGAAGAGAATTGTCAAAATAGAACCTCCACGGAAAATTTAAAATCTTTCGCTACCACCTCAATGTTTTGCCTCAAAGTAATTTGGTAGTGAGTTGGATTAAGTAAGATTTTCTGGTAATAGGGAATTGCTTGAGGAAAGGTGTTGCGAAGTACTCGGATTATTTGTGCAATTTTTGTCTCAAGATAGTTGAGTTTATCCACTAAAACCCGCCTAATACCTATCCTTTGTAAAATCCTAAAAAACTGCCCGATTTTTTCTGGACTATCTGAAAAATAAGGAATTACCGGTCCAAAGAAAACAGTAGTTTCAATGCTATTTGCTAATAATTTTTCTAAAGTTTTCAATCGGGCAAGAACCGAGGGAGCCTTGGGCTCAAAAATTTGACGGATTGCTTCATCAACTGTAGTAATAGTCAACTCCACGGAACTATTTTTATTATCTTTCAATAAGTCAATGTCTCGAACAATTAGATTCGATTTGGTCAAGATTTCATAGGGAAAATTGTACTGGTTAAGAAGTGTGATTGTCTGCCTTGTGGTGTGGTATTTTGCCTCAATCGGCTGATAGGGGTCGGACACAGTACCAACCGCCACCGAACCAATCTTTTTCTTTTGGATTTCTTTTTTTAAGCGGTCAATAAAATTTATTTTAACATCAACAAAACTTCCCCATTCTTCTGAATGATTACGAAATCGCCTCATAAAGGTTGCGTAACAGTAGATGCAACGGTGTTCACAGCCAATATAAGGATTAAGGCAATAAGCCATCCCAGAAATTTTTGATAAATTTAAGGCAGTTCGGCATTCAACTTCTTTAACTTTTAGGTTTGGTTTTACGGATAGAGTTAACACCAATCCATCACTCCTTCGAACCGGAAATATACTTCTTTAAATAATTTTGCACCAATTTCCCCAAAATGTCATATTCAATATTGACATAATCGCCACTTCGTTTCCGATGCCAAGTGGTATGCAAAAGCGTATGACTAATTATATTGACCACAAAAGAATTGTTATTAACCGCATTGATTGTAAGACTAATACCCGCAACGGCTATTGAACCATTTTTTACCAATAGACTGGCATTTTTCGGCGAAACTTCTATTGTACATAATCTACCAGCACCAGCGGTAGGTCTAATTGTTTTGATTTGTCCGACTTCATCGATATGACCCAAAACGAAATGGCCGCCCATTCGTTCGGTCAAACTAAGCGAACGCTCTAAATTCACCAGGTCATCTATTTTTAAATACTTTAATGTTGTATTCTTTAGCGTAGGGGCGGTTGCTTCCACTGTGAACGACCTATCACTTTTTTCAATTACAGTAAGACAGCAACCATCAATTGCAACACTATCGCCGATCCGCAATTCCTTAGCAAAATCAGCAATTATCGTCAAGAATTTGCTACCGGCTTTAGATTTAATCGCCCCAATTCTACCAACTGTTTCAATCAAACCGGTAAACATTAGACTATTGGCTAATAAATAGGGTTATCATAGGTAACCTTCGATTAAAATATCTTTGCCGATTTGCTGCAGTTTGTATTCTTTTAATTTTATCGCATCCTTCAGACTTTTAAGTTCGATGCCTTGGGTATAGGACAGACCTTCGCCCAAAAAGATTGGGGCTAAAAACAAATAGACTTTATCCACAATTTTCGCTCGCAGAGCCGATGCAGCAATTTTTGCGCCCCCTTCAATCAAAAGGGTCTGAATGCCAATTTGATATAACTCTAATAGAATCCTCGGCCATGGCAAAAATCTTCCTTGGTCAGCCTTGATTGTAATTATCTTTGCCCCTTTTCGAATCAACTGGTTTCGCTTTCGACTATCTTCGACAGCAGTAAATATCAAAGTGTTACCCTTATTAAGCACTCGGGCATTAAGGGGAATTTGTAAATTGGTGTCGAGGACAACTTTTAATAGTTCCTTATCAGGAACGATTCGACAAGTAAGGCGTGGGTCGTCTTTTAAAATGGTGTTGATGCCAACTAAAATAGCATCAGCATAAAGACGCAGTTTTTGACTATAATTCCGACTTCTTGGCGAATCAATCCATTTCGACTTGCCGTTTAAAAGCGCAATCTTGCCATCCAAACTTTGGGCAAGTTTTAAAACGACAAAAGGCAATTGTGCCTTAACAAATTTGAAATAACTCTCATTCTGTCTTTGGGCGATTTCTTCTTTAATACCAACTTCTGTTTCAATACCGGCCTTCTTTAACAAAGCGACCCCTTTACCAAAAACTTTTGGATTAGGGTCTTTGGTAGCAATAACTACCCGGCGCAAACCAGCAGTAATTAACCTGTCGACACAAGCTGGTGTCTTGCCATAGAAAGTGCAAGGTTCGAGTGTGACATAAAGGGTAGCACCGCGTGCATTCTCTTTTGCTTCGTTCAAAGCATTAATTTCAGCGTGGGCTCTGCCGAATTTTTCATGATAACCCTTTCCGACAATTTTACCATTTTTGACAACAACCGCTCCGACCAAAGGATTTGGTGCAACAAAGCCACGTCCCTTTTCGGCTAATTCCAAGGCTTGGGCCATAAAAAACTCATCGGCTTCGGTTGCACGCATAATTCATCATAACCAAAGTAACAAAAATGTCAACAGCAACACCCGAAACGACTTGTGACACAACACTAATATCGCAAGCACAAAAAAACACCAAGCAGGACGATAGAAGTGACAATAATTCTTCTCATTATTCTTTCATATTTAAGTTTTAAACCATCTTAAACAATTTGAACTAATAACTATCGAACTCTCGAAAATCCGAATCGTCTCCTAAAAGCGATGTTTTGGAACCACAAAAATTCGTTCCCGAATTTTACTTTCTTTGTATTCTCTTAATTAGCCTCGTTTTGGATTCAGTTAATACTTCTTGCTTTTCATTCTTGACTATTAGGTTTCTTTCGGTAAAATACGGAGGTGGAATTTATTGCGGATTTTCATATTCATTCACTTTTTTCCCGTGCTACCAGTCAGGATATGGTAATTCCGCAAATCGTTGCCAGTGCCCAACGAAAAGGAATAAAATTATTAGGAACCGGTGACTTCACTCACCCGAAATGGCTCGAACTACTGAAAAAAGATTTAAAGCCCACGGGCGGAGGACTTTTTACCTGCAAAGATATTTATTTTATTCTCACGGCCGAAGTGAACAATATTTATACTAAGAATGCAAAATTGCGACGCATTCATAATATTATCTTCGCCCCAGATTTTAGTGATGTAGAACGAATCAACAAGTTTTTGAGCCGCTATGGCAATTTAGCCAGCGATGGCCGACCGACCATTGCACTCGATTCTTATCAGATGTTAGCCAAAATTAAGGAGCTCGCACCCCGAGCCTTTATTGTTCCTTCCCATATCTGGACACCTTGGTTTTCGCTTTACGGGTCGCATTCAGGTTTTGATTCGATTGAGGATTGTTTTGGTGATTTAAGCCACGAGATTTTCGCCCTGGAGACTGGTCTATCATCGGACCCGGCAATGAACTGGCGACTATCGGCTCTTGATGATTATTCCCTAATCTCTAACTCTGATGCCCATTCACCATCTCGCTTAGGTCGTGAGGCAAATGTCTTCGATTGCGATTTGACCTATGATGAGATTCGAACGGTGCTGAAGACTAAAGACCGTAAAAAATTTCTCTACACTATCGAATTCTTCCCTGAAGAAGGAAAATATCATTACGATGGTCATCGGAATTGTAAGGTTCGGCTTTCACCTAAACAATCGGTTTTAAATAACGATTTATGCCCGGTCTGTGGACGCCGGTTAACGATCGGTGTCTTACACCGGGTTGAATCTTTAGCTGACCGTCCCGAAGGTTTCATTCCCGAGAACGCTATTCCTTATAAAAATCTTGTGCCATTAGAAGAAATTATCGCCGAGGCGTTGGGGGTCGGTCGGGATACCGCGGCAGTTCGATTGAAATACGAAAATTTAGTTAAAAATTTGGGTGGAGAGTTTACCGTCTTGCTCTCGGCACCGATTGAAGCGATTAAACAGTATAGCGATGAAAGAATCGCCTTGGGTGTCGCGAAGATGCGGCAAGGTGAAATCACCGTTATTCCGGGCTATGATGGGGTATTCGGTACAATCAAAATATTCTCAGAAGAGACCCAACCAATTAGCGAAAAAGTAGCGGGCGAGCAAATGACCTTATTCTAACTTAAATGGAATTCAAAACTTAGATGAAGCGATGAATCTTATTTTTACGAATGATGCGAGTGTCTCGAATATTCGGGAAATTCGTTATCATTCAAGGGATTGGTGATTAGATTAATATGAAACAACTCTATGCCCCTTGGCGGATGGAATACATCAAAGAATGTTCCAAACAAAAAGGCAAGGTGACAGATGCCGGTCACTGTTTCATCTGCCAAAGTCAAAAAGGTGATCCGGTTAAAAATTTGGTTCTCTATACTGACTCTTATGCCTTAGTTATGATGAATCGGTATCCTTACAACAATGGTCATTTAATGGTGGCACCTTGTCGGCATATCGGCGCAATTGAGAAACTAAAACCCGATGAATATGCAGCGCTTTTTAAATTAATTCAAGAGTCGGTCAAAATTTTAAAAAAAGCACTACGTCCGGATGGTTTCAATATCGGAGCCAATTTAGGTCGTTATGCTGGGGCGGGGTTACCGAGTCATTTCCACATTCATATTGTGCCACGTTGGATTGGCGATGTCAATTTTTTCCCCTTATTAGCTCAGACAAAAGTGATTTGCGAATCATTATCTACAACTTACCAGCGATTAAAACCATTTTTCAAAAACCGATGTCTGAAGTAAGAAGAGATATTCTGACCGACACTTGGGTGATTATTCGCACCGAAAATAAAGATATTCCGCTCAACCATCGCCAGCCGCCCAAACCGTTACCAATTTGCCCTTTCTGTGCTGGCAATGAAGCCCAAACTCCACCGGAAATCTTCACTATCCGAAGTCAAACCTCGCAACCCAATCAACCAGGTTGGCAGGTACGGGTCATACCAGATAAAGACCCGGTTCTCCGGGTGGAAGGCGAAGTACTACGCGTTGGTATCGGCATCCACGATAAAGTCTCCGGAATCGGTGCCAATGAAGTCATTATTGAATCTCCCGAACATATTAAAAATTTTCACCTCTTAAGTGCCAGCCAAATCGCTTTAGTCTTCAAAACGTATCAGGAACGAATCAGCGACCTTCACCGGGATAAAAGATTGCGTTACGTAATGATCTTCAAAGATTATGGCGCACTGGCTGGCGCTTCAGCTATCGAACATACTCATTCCCAGCTAATTGCCTTACCTGCTACACCCCAGAAAATTAAAAACGAACTCGCCCGCGCTAAAGAATATTTTGAATATAAAGAACGGTGTCTGGTCTGTGACATCCTCAACTTCGAGTTGGAAGACCAAAAGCGAATTGTCTTAGAGACCAGCCATTTTGTTGTGCTGGCCCCTTATGCCTCCCGATTTCCTTTTGAATTAGCTGTCTATCCCAAACGCCATTCTTACACCTTTGAACAAATTACCGGCGAAGAGATTATTAACTTAGGGG
The DNA here is from genome assembly GCA_039801565.1 of Caldifarciminota bacterium. GTDB lineage: Bacteria > Hydrothermota > Tepidihabitantia > Tepidihabitantales > JAOUPE01 > JBDRUX01. Next base: position 31,830 of record JBDRUX010000001.1, on the reverse strand, counting down.
AAGTAATGAAACGAACTTTTCAGGCGTTATACGAAGTCCTTGCTGACCCACCCTATAATTATGTACTCCACACCGCACCAAACCTTTTACCGATTCCGGGGTATTGGGCGACGATTCGTGACGACTTTCACTGGCATTTAGAAATAATTCCCAGAATCAAACGAATGGACGGATTTGAATGGGGGTCGGGATTCTATATTAATTCGGTTGCCCCGGAGATTGCTGCCGCAAAACTTAAAGAAAAAATATGATTAAAGCGGTGATCTTTGATTTAGATAATACCTTGGTTGACTTTGTAAAACTGAAAGATGTTGCGATTGATGCTGCAGTAGATGCAATGATTGATGCCGGATTAAAAATGACAAAAGAAATAGCCAAACGAAAAATTTACCAAATTTACAGTGAAAAAGGGATTGAATACCAACAGGTCTTTGACAAATTCTTAGAACAAGAATTGGGTAGCATTGACCCGAAGATCCAAGCCGCCGGCATTATTGGTTACCGCCGGGCAAGGGAAAGTGCCTTAGTTCCTTATCCCCATGTCCATATTGCCCTGTTGGAATTATTAAAAAGGGGTTTAAGATTAGCCGTAATATCTGATGCCCCGCGACTTCAAGCCTGGCTTCGACTCTGTGCCCTAAACATCCACAACTATTTTGATGTTGTTGTCACTTTTGACGACACTGGCAAACGCAAACCCGACCCCGAACCATTTCGAAAGATACTGGAACTTTTAAAGATTGATGCCCAACAAGCAATAATGGTTGGTGATTGGGCAGAACGGGATATTATCGGGGCTAAGATATTAGGGATGAAAACTGTCTTTGCCCGCTATGGTGACACCTTTGGCACAATCAACTCCGGTGCAGACTACGAGATTAATGATATCTTAGAACTTATCCCAATTATTGACAAAGAAAATCGTTAGAATTTTAAGGAAAAGATAAATGATTCGTACCATTGCTCTCTCTAAATTTTTAAAGAACTATTAAGCTGTTAAACGATTTGAACTGTCTTCTAAGTCATAGCCAACGGATTAAATATGGCAATTTTTGGTATCGGAATTGATTTAATCGAAGTCAACCGAATAAAATCAGCACTAAACAAATTCCCCAAGCGGTTCCGAAGCCGAATTTTTACTAAAAATGAAATCGCCTTCTGTGAAAAGCGGTCAAATCCTTATCTCTCTTATGCGGCGCGTTTCGCTGCCAAGGAAGCATTTGCCAAAGCACTCGGTACTGGACTACGAGGTAAAATCTCCTGGCAGGACATCGAAGTGGTTGACGATGAATTATCAAAACCCAGCTTGGTCATTACGGGTAGAGCTTCAAAGATTTTAGGTAAACGCATCGTCCATTTAACCCTCTCTCATACCCAAGATTATGCTACGGCAGTTGTAATAATCGAACAGACTTCAACCGATAGAAACAAAATTTAACAAAAGGACCTTACCTCTTAAAAACCAAAAGGTAAAAAATCTTCAAACGGGGGTTAAAGATTAGAAACATTATCAATCTAATGCCGATTTAAACCATCTCCTCTTCAGTCAATAATCGGTAAAAAGAGAAATCTCGCAAAAGACGCTGATTAAAAATTGGCGGTATTATTAATTAGTTGCTGTCCCACAAGCCGAGTTAGAAAAATTGAAATGTAAAAAGAGATATTCTTTTCCTCATTAGATTAATCTCTAACTATTAGAGACGCTGTCGGGGACTTTTAAGAAGCCGTGAAAATTTAGTTAGATATTAAAACCCGCTCGAACTAACATTTATTTATCTACGTTCTAAGACGCAGAAAATCAGTCCATTATATCCCTAGGTGCTCGGCACCTTTCCATCGGGCCACATTGGCAGCGTTGACGAAATTGAAAAACCTTCCGTTGTTCTGGAGTTAGAATTTTTAAAATTGCAAACCGATGTCGGATTTCCTTTTCTTGAAGTTGACCTTGCAGTTTGTGAATTTCTTGAGCTTTCTTAATGATTTTCTCAACATCCGGTTTTTCTTCCAACCAAAGTTCCCGTAATTCCATCTCTTTAGTTTCGATTTCGGTTCTTAATGGTGCCGATTCTTTATGGAAGTTAAGTTTTAATTTATGGAGTTCTCTTTCTTGTTCTAAGGTGAACTCAAGTTTTACTGCTTCTTTCTTCTCGACCATTTTTTGGTGGTGCGGGCAGGGCATCGGTTCAGGGACGGATTGGGCACAGATTATGGTTATACCAAAAAACCCTAAGCTTATAATTAGAGCCAAAGTTATTTTTATTGCGTTCATTTTTGCTCCCTTCCAAAAGTTATAATTTATTAGACAATCAAAGCAAAAAAAGGTTTAAACCCGTCTTAGCTAAATTCATCCTTGATGCGGTGATGCTTAATTACTTCACCTTTGACGATATAAATGACGTCTTCGGCTAAATTAGTGGCTAAATCCGCAATGCGTTCTAAGTTACGCGCCACCAGAATTAATGCCAGCGCCCGGTCAATGGTCTTCGGGTCGCTCACCATATAGGTGATTAATTCGCGGGTTATCTGGTCGAGCAAAGAATCAATCTCCGAATCGCGGCGACAGACCTGTCTCGCTAAGTCAGCGTCACCCCGAATAAAGGCATCAATGCTATCCGCAAGCATTTTGGTAGTACCTTCTGCCATCCTTGGTAAATCAATTAATGGCTTGACCAGTGGTTTGTGAATCAACCAATTCATCACACCTTGGGCGATATTTACTGCATGGTCGCCAATCCGTTCCAAATCGTTGTTAATTTTTATAATCATCATTACAGTCCGAAGATGAGAAGCTTCGGGTTGATGCAAAGCAATAAGATTAATTGCGCTCTCCTCGATTTCAATCTCTAAGTTATTCACCTTTGGCTCATCGTTTTCAACAACTTCTTTCGCCATAGCTTCGTTACGTTCAATTAAAGCACGAATACTTTTGTTCGCCATACCCTTGGCGATATCCGCCATCAAAAGAATCTTTTCTTTTAACTCATTAATTTTTTCTTCTAAGATCATAAAAATATTATCTCAAAAGGTCAGTAATTTGTCAACAGTCAAAAGATTTCCTTATTGGGTAATTGCTTTGTTAAAAAATATAATTTCCTCAGAAAATTTTAATTGCCTCTAACTGAAGGAATATTTTCCGATACTTATCGAAATAATTGGGATAAATTTCCCAATTCGATTCGAAGATATTATTGCAGCCGAGGCTGAGTCGAAAGGTCGAAATAGAATAAGAAAAGCTGCCATTCGTCCGAAAAACCGGTTTGAGTTCCCGGTCAGCCAATTTTCTCTTTCCTACCAATTCACCGGTTAGTTGCCAACTGAAATTTTTGTAAAAAACACTCGGATGAAAAGAAAGTACCCAAACCGGGGTTAATGACAAATTGCCCCAATTTACTTCGGCTATCAACCAACTTTTAATTAAAGACGGCAATGAATTCTTCAATTCGATGCGCAAATTGGCCGATTTTTTTAAACTGTTTTCGGAACGAAGCAACGATTGGGATTGCACAATATGAATTTGGTTCGTATCAAACCGAAGTGAAAAATTAAATTCTTGATTATTGACTCGAACTAACCCGGATAATCTATATTGACTAATTGGATAATGGAGCGTTTCGTTTATCTTAAATGGTCCAGCATCACGATAAATCGAGTCCAGACTGATTAGTTGCTTATCATTATAACTGAACTGCAGAAGACCGGTCGCCTTGCCGACTTTTGACCCCAAAGTAATGCCAAAGGTAAAGTTGCGGTCGGTTGACCAACCAAAATAAGGTTTTAAGGTAATAAGTTTTTTGGGGATGATATGGTGAAAAAGATTGAAGAGTAATAGCGGGTCGGTTCTTTTCTGAATTAAAAAACCACCTCCCAGTCCAAAATCACCAAGCCGAGTTGGAACAAGGTAATCGTTTTGGAGGCTAAGGTTATAAAATTGATATCCCTCGGTTAGAAAAAAACGTGCAACGCGAAATCGAAATTTTAAATCTAATTCACCCAAGGCGATGGGGTGAATACTCCAATTAAGAAGTGAGAGATTTTCATAATTAACATTGGCGCGCTTTTTGCATTCAAAGCTTAGATGATTAGTTAAAAGGGAATGCCGAATTGGCAGGTTGGAGTTAATCGCTGCGGAAAAAAACCAAAACGGTTCATAGTCAATATCAGAACGACAATTGCTATAAAAAGAAAAAAATTTATTCTGCCAATGCAATGGGATTAGTGCCGCACCATTAAAAAACCAATCAAAGGACTTTATTGGCTGAAATAAGCCACCCGAAACGAGAAATCGGCTAGTATCAGCCCGAGTAAAACTTTCTTTGGGCAAAGGGAATTTTAGTGTCAAATCAGATAAATCCGGCAAAGGGGGTAGGCTATCCGCTACCGCAAAACCGGTTCTACAAGCAGAAATCAGCCATAAAGCCAAGGATAAAATTTTGCGGTAATTTTTTTGTCGAGTTCGAATCAAGTTGCCTTCAATATTTTGCAGATATTTTTGTGGAACGGTGGATAAACAATACCTTTATCGGTGATGAAGGCGGTAATTAATTCATTAGGTGTGATATCAAATGCTGGATTATAAACTTTGGCTTTTTGCGGGGCGACTGGTTTCCCCATAATTTGTGTTACTTCAATTTTATCCCTTAATTCGATTGGGATTTCAGCGCCATTCGGTTTCGTCAAGTCAAAACTTGAGACCGGGGCGACAACATAAAACGGCTTTTGGTAATAGTGAGCAATAATTGCTAAGGTTAATGTCCCAATTTTATTTGCGGTATCACCATTTCCGGCAATTCGGTCAGCTCCGACCAAAAACATATCAATCTGCTTTTCTTGGACAACGGCTCCGACCATATTATCGGTAATTAATGTTGCTGGTATGCCGGCTTGAACCAATTCAAACATCGTTAAGCGCGCTCCTTGTAACAGTGGTCTGGTTTCGCAAACATAAACTGCTGGGTTCTTTTTTTGAAAAAAAGCGGTGTAAATCACTGCTAAGGCTGTGCCCAAGCCCGGTGCTGCCAACTTACCGGTATTACAAATTGTAATGATATTGCTGTTCTTCTTAACAAGTCTGGCGCCGATTTCACCCAAAGCTAATGACCGCATCGTTTCTTCTTGGTAGATTTTTTCCGCTTCGGCGGTCACGGATTCGGCTAATATTGGCTCTGGGACATTTTCTATCCGGGCCAGACACCGGTCGAGTGCCCAAGCCAAGTTTACCGCAGTGGGTCGTGATTGTTTTAGAACTTCCGCTACTCGGATTAGATGCTTTTTGAGATTTCTCTTCTTTTTGTTAGCTTCCAGCGCCAAACCAAAAGCAGCCGTGATGCCAATTAACGGTGCCCCCCGAACCTGTAAGGTTTTTATGGCTTCGGCAACCGCCCGGTAATCTCTCAAACGACGATAAACGACCTGGTTGGGCAGTTTTGTCTGATCCAGAATCTCGAGGCGGTGGTTATTAAATATTACCGGCTTTAAATTGAATAAGTTGTAGGAGGGATTTCCAATTTTCTGGCTTATGCGACCAATTGGGAAGTCCCCCCCACAATTGTTTAGTAGCGATTTATTGCTACTTGACTGCATCCTTTAATGCTTTGCCTGCTTTGAATACCGGACGCCGACGCGCAGGAATTTTAATACTCTTGCCGGTTTGCGGATTACGACCGATTCTCGCCTTGGTCTTGCGAGTTAGAAAAGTGCCAAACCCGACCAGGGATAGTTTGCCGCCTTTTTTGAGGGTAGTTGTTACTGCATCGGTAAAACTATTGAGCGCAATCGCTGCTGCCTTTTTGGAGATTTTCGCCTCTTTGGCAATCTTGCTAATAATTTCTTCCTTAGTCATTTACTCTTTCACCTCCTTTCAAAAAAATTGTGCTGGTCCAATTGATTTTCCAGAAACCTAAAAGGTCGGAGCATTGAAAATCAACGGTTGCCAGCACAGTCATACCGCAAATATAGATAAAATAAGGGCATTTGTCAATAAGAAAGAAAAGAGGAGAGTTGAAAAACAACTCTCCTCCTCTGGTTCAAGAGGCGGCTTTAATGAAAGATGACCTTGCTTGGCAAAGGATTCGATTCAATTCTTAGGAAGTAGATTCCTTTAGGTAACCGATAACCCTTCTCGTCAGTGCCATCCCAGTTTGTACCATTTCTAACTTGCAATCGTCTTACCAAAATTCCCGCCGAATTATAAATGGCAACGGTCGCTTCCGTTTCCGGATTTAAGGAAAATGTCAGTTTCGTTTCAAACGGATTAGGCGTTATTTTAAAAGTCAAAGGTGATAGGTTCTCGTTCAGGGCTGCACCAGGGACAACCCTCACCGAATCTGTGACAAAATCGTTAAGGGGGTCGGCGTCGTCGGAAAATGCAGTTGAGCATTTAGTCGCAAAAGTACCAATTTCATTGGCTGTCCAGAGTGAAAAATTGACCAGTTGGCTTTCCCCAGAATTCAATGTTACATTGACGCTGTCTTCGTAGTCCTCACCAATCCAAAACTTAACCCAAAAGGTTTCGGTCAAATCGCCAAAATTTTCCACTTCCGCCTGTGGCACAACTGTCGAATATTGGAGCAACTCACCAGTTGGCGCCACAATCCGCATAGCACCAACATCGCGATAGTAAGTGATAATCTCAAACATATCGGTTAGGGTATTATTAGTCGTGTCCACATCGTTTTCAATCATCGCTTTCACTACACTCTGATAAATGCCACTCGTTGCTATCCAAGCCGAAAAATCAATTATTGCGGAATGGTTCGACTCTAAGGTGATACTTTCTGTATCAGTATAAACGGTGTTGTTCTCGTGAATGATATCAAAGGCGACTAAAAAGGTTGCGGTATTGGTGCCGTAGTTGGCGACCATCGCTTGCGGCGTAATTGTGCCTGGGGGCAAAGTTCCTTGAGGACGAAGTATTGCCGTCACTGCCACATCATTTAAATCGGCAGTCACCACTTGAGTCCGTTGATGTACGGTGTCATTAGTCAAATCCATATCCCCGGCCAACTGAGTGAATGCAGTAACCTGATAGGTCCCAACCTGAGACTGCCAGCTCAAAGGAAAAGTAATTAAGACGCTATCTTGTGCCGAAAGGTTACCCACTGTCTGTTCACTACTGTAGACGATACCACTAGTTAGGGAATCAGTGATTACTAAACTCACTTGAAAACTTTCGGCTTCTTGGGCGCCATAATTTTTCACGATAATTTGTGGATACACTGTGGTGCCGTGCCCAAGATAAAGGGGCGGCGTGACAATTCCCTTTACCCCGACGTCTTTAGGGATATAACTGGGACCGGTTATGTCATCCAGATAAATAGCTCGACCAAATCTTTTAGGATAACGGAAAGCAATGTAGATTGGCGTGGAATCGAATTGCGCTAATGAATAAGTTCTTTCGGCATAACTTGGGTTATTAAATCGAAAAGCATCAAGCCGGTATTGGAAATCCTCCGGGCGGTTGGCGGTCGTCGAGACATAGATTTCGAGACTCTCCGGACGGGCGTTATGACTCCGATAGAAGAATCGTAATTGATTGTTGTTAGGAGTCGGATAGACTTTTCTGGTCACTAACCAGTCGTCGTTAGTAATAGTTCTTCCGTCAAACCGAACCCGAGCACAGGCTGGACAAGAGAAGAATTTGATATAGCTCTTGCTCCAAGTAAATTGCCCGGCATCCTGATTATAGACCTTCCACAACTCGGGTGGGAAATTGGCGGAAAAATTTTCGTTCAATGCCTGACCCACGAGTTGAGTTGTAATTATAGTTATAGCCAAAAGAGCTAACTTTTGGGTTCGCATCTTCACACCTCCTTCTTGTCTTAATTATACCAAAATTTTTTGTATTGTCAAGCAAAAACCAACTAACTAAGAGTCGAGACCAAAATTTATCAATGTGTTTAATTTTTCCGAATGACTTAAATCTTCAGAAAATTCGGTATCTTGGGTGGCTGATAGTGAGTTTGCGTTAAATCAGATCAAACGGCTTCAATTTTTTGTTCTAATAGGTCAACAATCATCTGTAATGCATTGGTATCAAAACGAAATTTAGCACCGGCTTGCTGGTATAACTCTGGCAAAGACTTGGTGCCACCCAAGGCTAAGGCACTGAGATAATTTGCCACCGCGGTCGCTTGGTCTTGGAGCGCATTTGCCCAAATCTGACACGCCCCGAGTTGTGCCAAACCATATTCGACATAATAAAAAGGTTCAAGGTAGATATGAAGTTTTCGTTGCCAGCCAGTTGCCATCACATCTTCCAATCCCTGCCAATCGTAACCAACCATAAATTGGTTCCATAATTTTGCCCAATACCGGTCACAATTATCCGGCTCCATTGCCTGATTAGGATTTTCGTAGACCCAATGCTGAAAACCATCAACCACTGCCATATAAGGTAAAAAGATGATAATATCTTCAAGGTGCTTTTTTCTTGCTCGGTGAAAGTCGTCTGCCTCATAAAAACCGCCTTGGTCTTTAAGCAGATAGGACGATGCCAAAAGTTCCATTCCCATTGACGCAACTTCAGCAAATTCCAACCCAACTTGGCGTTGTTGAAAATAAGGCAGGTTACTGGCTTCAAAACTGTGACAGGCATGACCACTTTCGTGCAGCAAGGTCATCACATCTTGATGCATTCCGACCGCATTCATAAAAATAAATGGTCGTTTCGAAGCCTCAAAGGTTGTGCAATAACCACCGGGTGCCTTATTTTTCCGATTTGCCAAGTCAAGCAGATTTTCTTTAACCATTGTTTGAAAATACTTGCCAATCTTGGGAGAGACCTTATTTAAAATATTAGCGGTCTTGGTTTGAAGTTCGGAAACCTCAACAAATGGTTTTAATGGCGGTAGGTTTTTGGGGTCAACATCCAAATCCCAGGGTTTTAGAACATCAATACCTAAATCTTTCCGCCGTTTTTCATATATCCGCACCGCAGCGGGCACAAAGGTCTCTGAGATTGCTTTATGAAATTGCTGGCAATTTTCTGGAGTATAATCAAATCTCAAAAGTTCTTGCCAACGGTAAGAACGATAATCAGAAAATCCAGCATTCTGGGCAATTTTTAGCCGAAGTTTCAGAAAACGCTGCCATAAATCATTAAGTGCCTGACGGTCAGCCAATTGTCGCTCCGAAATTTTGCGGAAGGCATATTCACGTCTTGACCGGTCAGGATTCTGATACTCCACCTTTAATTGAGTAATCGTTAGTTCTTTGCCTTCCCACTCTACGGTTTGGCTACCGATGATTTTATTATACTCAATGCCTAATTTTTGTTGTTCAACCAAAAGGGGCAGGTTTTCCGACCGAAAGATTTTGGCTTCGGTTGCCATCCGGCGCAAGGGTAAATCAAAACCCGAGGGTTGCAAACCGCTATCTAACAATTTAGTCTTCAGTTTCTGTTCGGCTTCGCGTACCTTAGGAAATATCTCATTAAGGAATCGCTGATAACGTTCTTCGGCATCTTTATCCATTGTATTCACATCCTTTGCCACATAGAGTCGGTTATAGACCTCGTCGACTAAGTCGTGGATTTTTGTCCAGTCTTTTAAGTAATTGTTCACATTGTTAGCACTAAGCTTATAGGCTTGCAGTTCCTTATAATAGGGTTCGATATCTATCCAAGACCAATTCATCATTTGCTTGGCAGCGTCGGGCAAATTTTTAAAATTATTGCTCATATTACTCCTTTTGCCTTTAAAAGACATTATCTTTAAGGTGAATTCATTGTCAACCTCTTTGCGCTAAGAGTGTCACTACCAAGCAAAGATGTCCCTGTTATTGTTAAACACTGGCATTCTCTTACGAAGTTGGTGCGGTTAGGGAAAAGACCGTGTCGCGAATCGCTTCAAGAATGCGCTGGTCTAAATCGAGTGCCAACCACTTCACTAATGCCACATTCGCCATCTTGCGCAATTGGTTACCGCAAAACCGCTTGCTCAATTTATAAAGCGCTCGGCTATAATTGAGATAAGGCGGATTCTGCCAGGACGGAACGCCGAACTCACCGAGTACCGTCTTAACCTTTTCTTCGACCTTCACAAGCGTTGGGAATTCGGCTTCGACTTGTGAAAACATCATCGGCTTTAACTCACTAACGCGTTGGCTTAAGACATCGCCCGATAGTTTCTTATCCCATTTCTGAATCCTGCGTAAAGCATTTCTTACCATTATACACCTCCTTTCTCTTAACTATTTTTGTCACTATTATTAGACGGAAGGATTTTGGCGACGTGACATCGAATCAGTCTATTGTTGTTTTTAAGTTAAAACCTACAAATTGATGATGGTGTTAAGTAAGTTAGGCTCTAACTCGTTAAGACTTTGATTTTGCTAAAGAAAGAACCAAGGGAGGGTAGGAGTTGGGCTAGCCCCCGGCTACCCCCTATACAGTATCAGGGGCAGTGTAGGGGGTAAGGCACGGACTGGTTCCGTAGCGTGCCTTTGAAGTTGGTTGGTGAGCTGACTCGGGAGCCGGCTGGTAAGTTAGCTAGTAAAAGGTCTGGTAATCTGGTTAGTAGGCGAGCTGTTAGACTTAGACGAAGGTAGGTTAGGAAAAGAAACAGGTGGAGTAGAAGACAATAGCGATTGGATTTATCCGACTCCTTAAAACAAGCTAAAAGTCCTTTAGGCGATAATTGTGCCTTCGGCACCGCTTCGCTACCGCACCGTTACAATTTATTTCACGACCAGAAACTTTTTGGTCTGGTTGCCAAATTGCAAGAAGTAAATTCCTGGCTTGATTCCTTTCAGCGATATTTTTATTTCATTGTTATCGCGATTGGATTCGGTAACGGCAATCTCTTTTATCATCTTTCCTGAAACATCAAAGATTCTTATATTTTGGCGGTTAGCCAAAAGCGGTAAGCGGATAGCAAGAACAGACTTTGCCGGATTGGGATAAATTACAAACTCTTTTGTCACTAAACGGCTGATTTTCTTTTCTTCAACTCCTAACAGAAGATTTTCGTAAATTTGTAGTCCGCATAAGCCAGTTGTAACATAAACATAAGGTGGGCGCGATGCTGACCCATAGGCAGCGTTAGGTGTCCTATAATAGCCCATCCGAACCGGATTTGAAGGTTCACTTATCTCTGCAATCCAAAAACCCCAAAACCAATCCGAGACATAGGCATATGGATATTCAAGAGAAATCCCAAAACAAGGACCATAGGTCTCAAAAAATCCAATTTCATAAGGATTAGCCGGATTTCCGACATTGATAATTCTCATATTTCCACCTTCATAGCCACCAACAAAGGCATAAGAATCTTTTACCGCTACAACTACCGGTCCATCGGGTATCAAAAGTGAACCAACCTCATAAGGATGGGCTGGGTTTTGAATATTTATTATGCGTAGTCCACCTCTTTCATCAGCTATATAGGCAAAAGAGTCTTGAATCGCAATACTCCATGCGTAGTCAGGTGTATCGCAAAAACCAACTTCATAAGGATTGGTTGGATTTTCAATATTGATGACTCGCAAGCCATAAGTGCCATCCGCAATATAGGCATAATTACCTTTTATTACTACCGCACAGGCAGCACCAGGTGTTGGACAGAATCCCAATTCAGCAGGTCTTGAGCGGTCACTTATATTAAGAATTCTTAATCCTTTGCCAAAATCGCAGAGATAAGCCAAAGTATCTCTAATTGCTATACCTTGTGCGCCATGTTCAGTGGCAAATGAACCAACCTCATAAGGATAAGAAGGATTTTCGATATTGAGAATTCGCAGACCATCCTCCCAGCCAACAAGATAGGCATAATTCTCTTCAAGCACCACAGTAAATGACCAACCAGGCACAGTATAAAAACCAGCTTCGAATGGGTTTAAAGGATTAGAGACATTTACAACCCATAACCCGCGTTTACTCTTCTCATCAGCCAAATAAGCGAAGGAATCTAAGACTGCAATATCTACCATAACACTCCAAGTTGTGGTTGTGCAATTTGCTACCACAAATGGATTTGTTGGATTTTGTACATTAATTATGGTCAGCCCCCGTGTGCCATTAGCAACATAAGCAAATGAATCGGAAATTGCAACCGCAGCAGTTCCGCAAACCGGAGTGATACACGACCCAACTTCATAAGGATTTGCTGGATTAGAAATATCAATGATGCGTAAACCATAACCTGTAATGTAAGCATAATTATTTAATATTGCAATACTTCCTAAGGTGCTGTCTAAATCTAAAAATCCTACTACATAGAGGTTTGTCGGGTTTTGAATACTGATGATTAACAGACCCGACGAATCAATTCCGTACCCAGTAAGATAGGCAAAAGAGTCCGAAACCGTCAAATCAACAATTTCCCACCAATTTCCATAAGAATTTACTTCAACCGGTCTTTGAGGGTTGCGTATATTGTAAATTCTTAAATTATTACCTCCAATATAAGCAAAGGAATCTTTGACAGCCACTTCTTTCGAAGGACCTAGAATAGAACTTAAGAAAGTCGGCTGTGAAACATTCGCCACATTCCAGATTTCGACCCCTTGATTTGTGCAAGCGATGCAAAGAATACTATCTTTTAAAACCATCTCGCGAACCCTTCCTCCAGTTCTAATTTCTCCTAATTTACGGAGGTCGGAAGGATTTGTAATATCTATTGCCAGAACGCCCCCACCAGAACCAAGAAAAACAATATTTCTTGCTGTATCCAAAGTTAATGTCCAACTTTCACCAAAAGGCCAGTTACCAATAAACCGTGAATTGAGTGAATCCCAATCTTTACTTCGATAAACCTTTTGGTAATGAATCGGCTTAAAATCGCTTTTGGACATTGCTTTAACAGGCGTAAACAGAAAAAGGAAGAAAGTTATCAAATTGACCATAAAATTTCAGTTTGTTCCATACGGGGAGAGGAAAAAAAATTTAACCTCTCCCCGTAACTCTTTGAAAAATAATTCAGAAACGTCGAGTTTGTCCAGTACTTGTCTCATTACCGCTTGGTAACCACTTGTGGTCACAGCCTTGCGCCCATAAGAATGAAAGGCTTAATTTGTAATGGCAAGTATAAGCATAAATTATGATGTCACCGTACGAGGCACGTACTACCCAGTATGGTGGAGGTGGAGGAGGTACCGGGCCCACAAGAGGAAACCAATTGCACACTTCACCGTTACATCGTGTTACACCTCTTAAACCAATTGCTGTATCACTTTGTGTCGCTTCTGTCCAACCACCGCAGGCAACAAATTTTTGGTCAGGCTCAGGTATTATACCGCCACTTCGACCACGAATCGAATCAGGTGTTTCTTTGCCAATCCAACAGTCAATAAATGAACCGCAGGGTTGGTCAGGTGGTGAAATTGCCTCCGCATCGGCTTTCGCTTCACTTGGTGTCTTGTAACCCATTCTATGAATCTGTTCTTTAGTCGTTGGTAAAAAGCCCGGTGGGATTTGTTCTAATGAGTTATTAGTTTCGAGAATGCAAACAGCATCCTTGAGGTCAGGAAATTGCGGATTATTGGCTGAGCAGATATAATAATAGTGCAACTCATCCGAAAAAGCAGTCAGCAATGAAATTGAGATTATTAGCAGGGTAGAAGCTAAAAGCCGGCAATGCATCTTTATCACCTCCTTCTACTTTAAGAATCTTTTGACATTTGTCAAGGGCTGGTAAAAATAAAATTCGGAAAGGTTTCTAACCAGCCGCGAAAACCTTTTCCAAACAAAACCGATTCCAGAGTGAACAATAAATAACCGCTTTGAATTATGGAACCGGCTAAATTTTGTTAAAGATTGGAAAGATTTATCCTTGAGAGAGAGCTTTTATTAGTGACATATCACTACTCAATTATATTATAGATTCATTTTGATTTTTATCAAGCACCAATTTAACTTAAGCAGTCTTTGCCCCGACAGCAGTTGGAGTTCATTTCATCTTATAACCAGAAACTTTTTGGTCTCGGTGCCAAATTGCAAGAAATAAATTCCTGGCTTGATTCCTTTCAAATTCAACTGAAAATGAGTTCAGTATAATATAATACTGCCTAAATATTTATTATTCACTTATTGTGCCTCTAATTATTTAGTTAATTTTAACTTTTCGACCTATCTTTTCTTGACAATTGTCAATTTTTGACTAAATTAGTCCCAATGAAAATTTTAGTGATTGGCGGCGGGGGCCGCGAACACGCTTTGGTATGGAAACTTAGCCAAGCAGAAAATGAAATCTATTGTGCTCCGGGTAACGGCGGTATTGCTCAGTTGGCTCAGTGTGAAAAGGTAAATTCCGAAGACATCCCAGCCCTTTTAAGATTAGCCACTCAATTAAAAGTTGATTTGGTAGTGGTTGGACCTGAAGCGCCTTTAGTGTTAGGCATTGTTGATGAATTCCAAAAGAATCGGATACCAATTTTTGGTCCCCCAAAAGCAGCGGCGCGTCTGGAAGGAGAAAAAAAATTTGCCAAAGAATTAATGCAAAAATATAATATCCCTACCGCACCGTTTGAAATCTTCACTGATGAAAAATCAGCCAAAAACTATATCGAAACGCAAACCACACCAATTGTCGTTAAGGTATCAGGGTTGGCGGCTGGCAAAGGAGCGATGGTTTGTTTAACAAAAGAATCGGCATTTAGTGCCATCGAACGTGCCTTGGTGCAAAAAGAGTTTGGCAAAGCCGGTGAGGTTATTATTATTGAACAATATCTAAAAGGTGAAGAAGCCTCAATTATCGCCCTTACTGATGGCAAAACGATTAAAGCCCTTATTCCTTCCCAAGACCACAAACCCTTGCTTGACGGCGACCAAGGTCCCAATACTGGTGGGATGGGTGCCTATGCCCCAGCCCCGGTGGTTAACGAAGAGTTAATAAAAAAAATTGAGAAAAAGATATTCACCCCGCTCTTAAAAGCATTCCAGCAGGAGAGCATTGAATATCGTGGTGTCATCTATGCTGGGATTATGATAACTCAAGGTGAACCCTATGTCTTGGAATTTAATTGTCGTTTTGGTGACCCGGAAACTCAAGCGATTTTGCCCCTTCTGACTTCAGATTTAACCGAAATTATGTTTGCGACCATCAACGGTAATTTAGCCAGTTGGGAAATAAAATGGCAGGAAGGTTATGCGCTCTGTGTAGTTGCCGCAGCAGCCGGCTATCCTGGCAAATACGAAAAAGGGAAAGAAATAACTGGTAATCTCACCAATCAAAACGACGTCCTCATTTTTCATGCTGGGACGGAAAGGAAAAACAATAAATTCTATACCGCCGGAGGAAGGGTATTAGGTGTCACTGGCATTGGCGCTACGCTACGCCAAGCTAAGACAAAGGCTTATCAAGCACTAAAGCAAATAAAATTCGAAGGCATCTATTACCGAACCGATATTGGTGATAAAGGAATTTTCCGCCTTGAAAAGAATTAAACTGAAAGGTAAAATCACCAAAACCGTTATTGACCAAACGATAAAAAGTTTACAAGAAAATATTGTTCTCTTACCTACCGAATTTAACTATGTCTTTGCCAGCACCAATCCGGGTCGTCTGATGTCGATTCCAACTGGTGATATTTTAAATGATAATCAAAAAGTCGAGCCGGCCCAATTTGTTATAAAATCAGAAGTCCCTTATGAACAATTGAATGAGCTGGCTCGAAAAATTCTTGACCATTTTTCTTCATCGCCACTTATTGCGATTATCCCTGCCCTCAATGGCAAAATCGGAATCCAAATCACAAGCTCCGAGTTAATTACAAAAATCTTAGCCCAAATAAAAACTCCAATCTACTTTATTGAGAACGAAGAGTCGGATTGGCTAAACCAGTACCGAGACCGATTAGCTTTATATATCGAAACTGACTTGAAGAAACGCTTATTATCAACCATACTCGATTTGTCTTCAGCCATCCCAATTATTATCCGCAAAGGCGCAATTCCCATACTCGCTATTGAAAAGGTATTAGGGAGAAGGATAAAATTGGGCAGGGGCATTTATTTTTCGGTCTTATTTGTCTGTTCCGGCAATTCTTGTCGTAGTCCAATGGCAAAAGGAATCTTAGAAAAGATGTTAGAGAACCAAAATGTCTTTGTCTATTCCGCAGGAACAATTGCCGGGGCGGGCAACTTGCCTTCGGAATTTGCCATCAAGGCAGTTCAAAAATATGGTGCCGACATTAGCAATCATTTATCAGCGCCGTTGACGAAAGAATTGATTGACCACGCCGACCTCATATTAGTGATGTCGCCAAAACACAAAGATGCCGTTCTCGAATTGGTTCCCGAAGCAGATGTGAAGACATTTCTCTTAAAAGAGTATGCTTTTGGACAACAAGAAGAAATCGAAGACCCAGTTGGTCAACCTTTGTCCGTTTTTGAAAGAATTGCTGCGGTCATTTTTGAAAGTTTAGAAAAAGTCGCCGACGATATTAAGGCAAGATTAAATTGAAGAGAAAGAAAGGAGCAAAATGGAATATTTTTTAACTGAGGAACAAAAAACGATTAAGAATTTAGCCCGAAAAATTGCCGAGGAGAAGGTTAAACCGGTTCGGGCTCAACTGGATGAAAAAGGCGAGTTTCCCTACGAGATAATGCAAGAATTTGCTAAAGCCGGTTTTTTGGGTGTGTATATTCCCGAAGAATATGGTGGCAGTGGCGGTGGTGTATTTGAGATGTGCCTGGTAGTGGAAGAAATCTCCCGAATCTGTGGTGGTGTTGGTGTCTGTTATGCTGCCAATGGACTGGCTGCTTACCCAATAATTCTGGCAGCCGACGAAGAACAGAAACGAAGGATTCTGCCCAAAATGGCATCGGGTGAATGGATCGGGGCATTTGGAATCACTGAACCTAATGCCGGTTCCGATGCAGCTAGTATTGAGACCACTGCGGTAAGAGACGGCAACTATTATGTGTTGAATGGCCGAAAACATTTCATCACTAATGGCGAAGTCGCTCATCTTTATACGATAATCGCCTCAACCGATAAAAGTAAAGGTGGTCGGGGACTTTCGGCCTTTATCGTCGAAAAAGGTACCCCGGGTTTTAAATTCGGGCGCCGGGAGAATAAATTGGGTATCCGCGCCAGCATAACTGCGGAACTCATCTTTGAAGATTGTCGAATTCCGGTGGAAAATCGTATCGGACCCGAAGGCGCTGGTTTTGTCATTGCAATGCGCACCTTTGACCGAACCCGGCCCGGGGTGGGGGCACAAGCGGTGGGGATTGCGCAAGGCGCCTTGGAAGCAGCCACCGAATATGCTCTGAACCGGGTTCAATTTGGAGCTCCCATCTCTGCTCTGGAAGGAATTCAGTTTATGTTAGCCGATATGGCGACAAAGATTGAAGCCGCTCGAGCCTTAGTTTATGCGGCCGCCCGGCATGCTGATTCCGGGGCAAAAGACATTGCTGGTTATTCGTCAATGGCAAAATTATTCGCATCCGATGTCGCAATGGAAGTGACAATTGATGCGGTCCAAATCTTTGGCGGCTACGGTTATATGAAGGATTATCCGGTGGAAAAGATGATGCGCGATGCTAAAATCACTCAAATTTATGAAGGAACCAACCAAATCCAAAGGTTAGTAATTGCCCGGGAACTACTAAAAGGCAAACTTTTTTAATCACTGGCTCTCTTTAGTCAGATTAATTGCAATCCCTTTTGGGATGGTATCGAATTGTAATTAGTTTTGCCTTAGGTGGATAGTTTTTTCACCAATTTTGCTACCCGTTCGCCCAAAGCAACACAATTCGCTTTGGCTCTTTTATCCGGTGCGCCAATTGCCACTGGTCCATAATGGTCGTTGTCACTGGTGCCTTGAATTATCATGCCGTGAATCAACATAGCAGTAAGAATTGAAAGAATTGTTGTTTCATTACCGCCGCCGATGCAACCCGAGGAGGTGAAAGCACCGCCCACCTTGCCTTCCAGTTTACCATGAAATTTGACACTTTTATCAATTAAATCTCGTATCGGAGCGGCTGCGCCTCCATAGTAAGTTGGTGAACCAATGATTATTCCTTCATAGTTTAATAAATCCTCGGGCTTTATCTCAGAGACTGGTTTCAGGATAACTTCCACTTTTTCTTTCTTCACGCCTTCGGCAACATAATTTGCCATTTTCTTGGTATTACCTGTCGAACTGTAATAGATAATTAAAACTTTTGCCATTGTTCCTCCTATTTGAACTATTTTTACCGAATTATTTGTATTAAGTCAAGATTGACAAAAATATTTTAAAACAACTATTGACTATTTCCTAAATTAGCTTTAATATTGTCTCAGAGTTAATCATAACAAGGGACTATGCCTTATTATTGGAATTATCGGTACATTAGCAAACAGAATAATTAAATGGGGTGGTAGATATGAAGCAAGATTTTCATCTCATTGGGTGTTGCGGTTTAGATTGCAGCCAATGCGAAATTTACGCTGCCGCCACCAATCCTATTTTAGCGGAACAACTTGCCAATTGGATGAAAAAAGTGAACAATCTTTATGTTGACCCCCGCGATGTTCGCTGTTATGGCTGCCGGGGAGACCGTGAATCCCATTGGTCAGCCAATTGTTTAATCCTCAAGTGCTGTTTCGATGAGAAGGGATTAGATTTTTGTAATGAATGTCATGAGTTCCCTTGTGAAAGACTGGTAGAGTGGTCAAAGAAGGACAAACGCAATATGGAAGCCCTAAATTGGCTTAAAAAGAATAAAAAGCATAAACACCCAAAGATCGGCGAACCGAAGTTTTTATAAAAATTAAACTATTTTATCCTAACAGCCCAAATCAGGCATATCTTAGGCAAATCATAATTTAATTGAAGTAAAAAGGAATTAGCCGATTCGGGCAAATTTCCGCTTTTGCCTTCTATTCTACCGCATTAGCGGAATTTGGGTTTCGGAGTAAGCACCAATGCCTTATGCTGGTGTCAGGTATTGCTCTCTCCGCTACTACCTCAAAACCGAAATGTTCATAGATTGGCAGATTTTCTTCGTTTTGGGTCTCTAAGTAACAATACCTCTTTTCTAAATCGGCTTGGTGTAATATCGGTTTAACTAATTGGGACGCAAATCCTTTACCTTGCCATTCTTTTGCAACTGCAATCAACATTAAATACCAATGTGGGAACGGAGCGTACCGTTCTCGCAAAATTCGACAAAACTTTTGGTAATTTATCATTCGGTGGATTGCCTTTAGTCCAATTTTCGTAAAAACCGCTAGCCCGCCGTACAACAATTGATGAAAAAAATTAATCTCTTTAACTTGAGGTGGCAGCCAGAGCGCTGTCCCTTCACACTTTTTAGAAGTAATAAATAGGTAGCGGTTTTGGATACCAGACCGGATGATGGGTTGATAGAGATAAAATAATAACTTTTTTCGCTGTTCTGCATCCGGCAAGAAATAAATATTTAAAGGGTCCTCTGTCATCACCGAAGCAATAAGCCGGATTATGCGGTTTGCTTCATTTGCTTTTGGATAGATAAAATCCTTCATTATTTGTGATGAAAACGAGTTTATGACCGAATCATAACCAAAAGCATCTTGAACCGTTGCTTGGCTTTCAGGGAATGCGGTTCATTGGCGGGCATAATTATCATATCACCCGCACTTAATTGAAAAAGTTTATCTGAGATTTTAAACTCGGCTTTGCCATCAAGGATATAAGCTAAAGCATCAAATGGTGCCGTATGTTCACTCAGTGCTTGACCTTCAGCAAAGGCAAAAAATGTGACGGTTCCATTCTTTTTATCTATTAAAGTTCGACTCACAATTGAGTCGGTTTGGTAATCGGCTAAGTTGATTAGCCTTTTTACCTGCGTTTTAAGGTCTCCTTGTTTATTTCGCATAATCGCCTCCGAGTTTAAATTCTAAATTTATCACCCTTATCTATAGAAGTTTCGTTCAAATCTTACCCTTTCTTGCCTGTTGTTGTTCATAAATCCTAATCACATCATCCAGTGTATTTGCCTCCGGCACTGATTTATCAAAACGAATCTTTTTGATGCGCGCGAATCTCAAAGCAAATCCTGATGCATAGAAAGGACTGACCTGAATGTCATTGAAGGCAACTTCAACTACAATTTTGGGTTGGACATAAACCGTATATTTATCTTGAGCAATTTTAATCTCCTGCAATGCCTTGGTTATTCTAGCCAGTTCTTCATCGGTAAGGCCCTTGAAAGTTTTACCCAAGGGCAAAAAGTTACCGGTCTTTTTGTCATAAGCGGCTAAGTGGTAGTTGGAAAGCCAGCCGGTTCTTCGACCGTGGCCCCAATCCGCAGCGGTTATGACTAAATCTAATGTCTCATAGGGTTTTAATTTCAACCAACCTTTACCGCGACTGCCCAAAAGATAAGGTACATCTAATCTTTTCGCCATCAACCCTTCATTGCCCAGAGCCACCGCTTGCTTAAGAAAGGCTTCGGCTTGTTGTTCATTATCGGTGACAGTCCGGTCAATGAGATTTTTACCCGCCACGGTTCTTAAAATTCGATAACGTTCTTCATAAGGCAAATCAATTAAGAGATGCGAGTCAAAATAAAGGATATCAAAAAATAAGGGGGTAACCAAATGGGTTGGCGGAGCAAAATTTTTCTTGCCAAATCGGCGCATAAAATTCTGAAAAGGGATTGTCTTGCCATTTTTGTCCAAAATTACACATTCAGCTTCTAAAACGATTGATTCGGGCATATGGTTCTTCACCAACTCAACCACTTCCGGTAATTTATGGGTAATATCTTTCAGATGTCGGGAAAATATTTTTATCTGTTCGCCCTGTTTATGAATCTGTAATCTTGCGCCATCCAATTTGTATTCAAATGCCCATCGCCCTGGCGCCAAATCAAATACTTCTCTTACCGTCTCGCAATTTTCCGCCAGCATGGGCTGAATGGGAGTGAAAATTTGAAATCCTAAAGAACGGGCAATCTTGCCACCATATTGGTAGAGTTTATCCACCAAATCCAAAAAATTACCATAAAAGAGCGCAATTCTTTCTAATTCCGCCTGGTCAATCCCAAACGCTTTTGCCAAAGCCTTGATTAAAATTCCTTTACCGGCACCTTGTCTTATTTCACCAATGAAGAAATCGAACAAGAAATTAGCTTCTTCTTTAGTGATTCGACTGAAGAAATTGGTCAATATCTCTAACCTTGCTTTGGTACTTTCTTTTCCTTTGATTAACGCCAGTTGGTTCAAGGTTGAATCTAAATCTTTGATTTCGACTTCGGATTTTGTTGAATAGTTTGTGGGTAAAGATTCCTTTAGGGTTACCCAGCCGATACCAATTTTGCCATAAGGATTTTCGCCCAAAAGCAAACCAACCGTTAACTTGCCTTCGGATTTGGAAACGGTTTTAAGAAAACTGCTCAAGAATTCTATTTTGTCATTAGTCTTAGCGAGGGTCTTGGTCTTGGCAGAAGCTTTTACCACTAAATCCAGTTTCACAATATTTAATATAACAATTTTCAATCCATTGTAAATTAATTCATTTCGAAAAAATTGGTAACGAACATTTGCTTAGCGAATAAAATTATTGCCAAGATTCTGCTTCTGGGGTATTATGTTTATATGCCAATTATTTTGCGAAGGGTTCTTTTAATCGCATTAATGCTTGGAATTGGCATCTTAACAATCTTCTTGCCCAAACTTGTTCATTCTAAACGGATAATCAAATCGAGTCTTATTCCTCAAGAAATAGTTTTTAAATCGGATTCATTAAATGAAGAAAATATTATAATTGCTTTGCGGGGCATAATTGACCCTGAAATCGGAATTAATATTTACGATTTAGGACTAATCAGCGAGCTTAAGATTGAGAGGGGCAATAAGGTGACGATTGGACTTTTACTAACTACTTGGAAATGTCCTTTGATGAATGAACTAAAGGATGCAGTCATACAAGCGGTCAAGCAGGTCCCAAAGGTAAAAGCGGTTAAGGTCTATTTCGATAAAAAGAATACTTGGACACCAGAACGAATGACCGAAGAGGAAAAGCGACGATTGAAATAATTTTAAAAGGCTTGGCTTTAGGTTTTTCCAGTGGGATATTTTGTATCGGTTTTTGTTATCCGGTGTTTGGACCATTGCTGCTAACAAATGTAAAATCCGATCTTAAAAGTTCAACAATCTCTTTGGCAATTTTTATTTTAGGTAGGTTGATTGCTTATTTACTATTTGGTGTCATTTTTGGGTTTATCGGCGGAATAATTGCTTCGTCCCAGTTATTTAATCTAATAATATTACCGGCGGCTTATTTTATTTTAGGAGTTTTGATGATTTTATATGGTGCTGCGACATTCTTTCCTCACTGGACGCTGTGCCGTCATTTAGATAAATTCTACCAGAATCGTAGATTGAATTTAATTTTTGGCTTTCTGACTGGAATCAATATTTGCCCACCATTCTTATTAGCACTAACTAACGCAACGGAAATGGGTAGAATTTGGTATGGTATAGTTTTCTTCTTTTTCTTCTTTATAGCCACAACCATTTATCTTTTGCCTTTACTTTTTGCTGGCCTGGTTAGCCGATTCCACGATATTAGAATCACAGCACGGATAGTGGCAATTTTGGTTGGTGTTTGGTTCGTATATCGCTCGGTGAGGATATTCTTTATATAATAAAAAAATAAAAAATAAAAAATAAATATCTGGTCGGTAGCAAACAAAAAATTTAAGTATTTAATTGTTAGTTAGTTGTTACTTGGAGAGTTTAATGAGGCACGAAGTGCCGAGGAGGGGAGTTGAAATCCGAAGGATACAACGACCGATTTTTTCCGAGGCACGAAGTGCCGAGGAGGGGAGTTGAACCCCTACGGCTGTTAACCACTAAGTCCTGAGCCTAGCGCGTCTGCCAATTCCGCCACCTCGGCATAATTTAATATAAATAGCTATTGACACATTGTCAATAATCTTGTGTAATTTAGAGTTCTCAAATTTGAGGATGAATTTTACTCGGTCCTTAGTTATTTCGTAAGATAAGAAAGTGAATATCTTAAAATAATTTTTTCTCAACTTATTTTTCCCCATTAAAATGAAAGACCTTTTTCCAAAACTTTCAGGAGGAACGTCTGAGTAAAGAAAACTCCAAGTTGCGATTTAAAGAACAAATAATAAATTTGGCTCATAAGATTACCGCCAATCTAACCAAATCAAGTATAATATACTTTTCTGGCACAAAATCTATTCCTGATGTCTCGGAATAATCTATAGCTTATGATTAAATTAGTTAGGGAATTACAATAATTCGGCCGGGGTCTTGTTTAGTAATCCGTCCTATCACTGAAATCGGTCTTTGATAACGATTTCGAAAGCCATCGAGTTTGGTGGGAGACAGAACAATTGCCAAACCACCAGATGTCTCAGAACCAAAAATGATACTGTTAATATTATTGTCAGTGCTTTTCAGTAAAACTTTATCTTTAAATGAATTTTGGTTCATTGTGATCCCTGGTTCAAAGATTCCCCTTTTTATAATGGCAATCGCTTCTGGGTAGATTGGAATCTTATTTGCCCAGAGTTCAATTCCAACATTACTTGCCTCGGCCATTTCCACCAGATGGCCAATAAGACCATAGCCAGTGATATCGGTGCAAGCATCTGCCCCAACTTCGCGCATCGCCCAAGAAGCCTCTTTGTTTAAACCACTCATCGCTTGGAAGATTGGTTGGTAATCAATCCCTTCGGTCTTATCGAGTAATAAAGATTGGATAATGGTACCAACACCAATTGGTTTGGTTAAGATAATAACGTCATCGGGTTTGGCTTGGGCATTGGTTATAATTTTTTGGGGATGGATATAACCAATCACCGAAAGCCCATATTTTATTTCGTCAGAATTGAAGGTATGGCCACCGGCAATGGTCACGCCAGCTTCCGAAGCCTTTTTTTGACCGCCGTGAAGAATCGCACCCAAGATTTTTGGGTCGCCTTTAGCCGGAAAGCCAATGATATTTAGTGCTAATTTGGGGTCACCGCCCATCGCATAGACATCCGATAAGGAATTGGCAGCCGCAATCATTCCATAAAGAAATGGGTCGGGAACAACTGGTGTCAAGATGTCAATCGTATAGACTAATGCGAGGTCTTCATTCAGTTTATAGACACCAGCATCATCCGCGGTATTTAACCCCACTAAAAGGTTTTCGTCTTTAATTTCGGGCAAAACTGATAAGGCTTGCGCCAACTGCGCCTTAGCAATTTTGGATGCTCAACCCGCACATTTGACCGAAGCCAGAATTCCTTTGTTGCGGTCTTCCATTCCAATCACCCCCTTTCTTATTAAGACTACGGAGTGCGCAGCGTAAACTTATTTTCATCGCCAGTCGAGTTAGAACAACGGCTGTTTTCATTCTCATTTCCGTTTCAATAATAAAATAAACCTTAAAAAATGTCAATCTTAATAATTTAAAAATCAGCCTGTTATTTAATTTAAAGAATAATAAGTGTTATCATTGACATTTCAGTTAAAATCAATTATAATATATTTTCCGAATGAAAACGAAAATTTTGTTTAAACCGGATAATGAACTTTTGGCACTTAGTATCAAGTCGCTTTTGGAAAAAGAAGGCATCTATTCAATTATTCACAGCTATCAGATTCCAGCCTACGATGGAATCGCCCAGATGATGCGTCCCCATTGGGGTGAAATCTTGGTGGCAGAAGAAGATTATGAAAAAGCCAAAGAACTGCTCGATGTTTTTTTGAGCGGCGCTCAAGACACTTCAAAATGACGGAATTATCACCCTTGGGTAAATTCTTAATTCTGATTGGATTCTTTATTATCATATTGGGGCTAAGCCTTATCCTTTTAACTAAAATCGGAATCGGCCACTTGCCCGGTGATATTATGGTCAAAAGGTCAAACTTTACTTTCTATTTTCCGCTAATGAGTTCAATCATCATCTCATTACTCTTGACCCTAATTCTTAACCTTTTCTTGCGGAAATAAATATGCATTGGGTATTTACTTTTGGCAAAAAAAATAGGACAAGAAGTTCTGGTCTGGCACGGCGCTTTCGCACACCTGGCAAGATATTAGAAGTTTTAGGTGGTAAGGGAGCCGGCTTAGCCGAAATGACCAATATTGGCATTCCAGTCCCGCCTGGCTTTACTATTTCAACCCGGGCCTGTGTCTATTATCTTAAAAAGAAAGAATATCCCAAAGGTTTGTTACAGGAAATTGAGAAAGGAATCGAGTTTATTGAATCGGTTACCGGCCGTCGCTATGGGGTAGCGGAAAATCCTTTATTAGTTTCGGTTCGCTCCGGAGCACGGGTTTCGATGCCGGGAATGATGGATACCGTTTTGAATATTGGATTAAATGATGAAACAGTTGATGGTTTAGCCAAACAAACTCAAAATCGGTGGTTTGCCTTAGATAGTTATCGAAGATTCATCCAAATGTTTTCCGAAGTTGTCTTAGGACTACCGAATGAGGAATTTGAAAAAATTCTTGCCCAAGAGAAGAAACGGCTGGGTGTGAGTAATGATACCGAATTAACTGAAGAAGCCTTAGCAAGGATTATTAGTCGGTATAAGAAATTATCGGCGGATGGGCGGTCTGTTCCACAAGACCCCAAAGAACAATTGATAATGGCAATCAATGCGGTTTTTGAATCTTGGAATAACGAACGAGCAAAGGCTTATCGCCGGATTTACAATATCCCGGAAGACTGGGGAACTGCGGTGAATGTGCAAGCAATGGTCTTTGGCAATATGGGTGAAGATTCGGCAACTGGTGTTGCCTTCACGCGTAATCCCGCCGATGGTCGAAAAGAGTTTTACGGCGAGTATTTAACCAATGCCCAGGGTGAAGATATCGTTTCTGGAGTTCGCACCCCGAAACCTTTGGAATGGTTAGCCCAGGAAATGCCGGAAATTTACCGACAATTAGAGACTATCTTAGAACGGCTGGAAGCCCATTATCGGGATGTACAAGATGTTGAATTCACAATTGAACGGAATCGGCTTTGGATATTGCAGACCCGGCGGGCAAAGCGGACACCACTGGCCGCAATTCGCATTGCTGTTGATATGGTGCGCGAGGGTATCATCACACCAAAGGATGCGGTCTTAAGAGTTTCGGCTGCCGATGTCGAGGCATTGCTCCACCCAATTCTTGACCCTTCCTATAAATTTACTCCTTTAGCAAAAGGAATTCCAGCTTCACCGGGTGCGACTTCTGGCGAAATTGTCTTTACTGCCGAAGAAACAATAAAATTGACCAATGAGGGGAGAAGGGTTATCTTGGTTCGACAACAGACCTCAGCTGAGGATGTAGGGGGAATGGCACGGGCACAAGGTTTTTTAACTGCTACCGGCGGAATGACTTCGCATGCGGCGGTTGTGGCAAGAGGAATGGGCAAACCTTGCGTTGTCGGTTGTGAGAGTTTAATCATTGATGAGAGGAATAAGCAGATGCGGGTCGGCGACACCGTCTTAAAACAAGGAACTGTGGTCACAATTGATGGTACAACCGGCAATGTGATTTTAGGGGCGGCGCCGACAATTAATCAAACCTTAAGTGATGAATTTAAAACGCTCCTTTCCTGGGCTGATGTTTTCCGCCGTTTAAAGATTCGAGCAAATGCCGACACCCCAACCGACGCTAAGATTGCCCGGGATTTTGGTGCCGAAGGGATTGGTCTCTGTCGCACCGAACATATGTTTTTTGGCGAAGGTCGGATTGATGCAATTCAAGAAATGATTGTAGCTGAAGATGAGACAGGGCGACGAAAGGCCTTAGCCAAACTGAAGCCTTTGCAAAAAGAGGATTTCAAGGCGCTGTTTAAGATAATGCAAGGTCTGCCAGTAACAATCCGAACCCTTGACCCACCACTCCACGAATTTTTACCGAAAGATGAAGCGGCGATTGAGAAATTGGCGAAACGCTTGGGTAAAGAACCGAAAACTATCAAAGAAATCGTTAGCCAACTCTCGGAGGTGAATCCAATGTTAGGTTTTCGCGGCTGCCGGCTGGGTATTGTCTTTCCTGAAATTACCGAAATGCAGGTTCGAGCGATCTTTGAAGCGGCTTGTGAAGTGAAAAAAGAAGGTTTTGAAGTTTTACCCGAGGTGATGATACCATTAATTGGAACCGTTCGCGAATTTGTTGTCCAACGCGAATTGGTGGATAGGGTTGCCCAGGAGGTCTTTCAAGAATTTGGTTTCACACTTCCTTATGCTTGTGGGACAATGATTGAATTGCCACGAGCGGCGATAACCGCTGACGACATTGCCCGCAAGGCCGATTTCTTCTCCTATGGCACGAATGATTTAACCCAAATGGTCTTTGGTTTTTCCCGTGACGATGCCGGTAAATTTCTGCCCCATTATTTGGAAAAAAAGATTTTGGACGCTGACCCATTCCGCATCTTGGATGAAGATGGGGTTGGGGTCTTGATTAAATTAGGAGTTCGTTTAGGAAGGCGTGTGAAACCGGATTTAAAGATTGGGATTTGTGGTGAACACGGTGGCGAACCAAAGTCTATCGAATTCTGCCATCACCAGGGTTTAGACTATGTCAGTTGTTCGCCCTTTCGTGTCCCTGTAGCCAGATTAGCTGCAGCCCAAGCTGCTTTACAGGAAAAACCAAAGCGGTCTGCAATCGGACAATTGGAATAGTTTCAAAACTCAACCTTAGCAGTATTCCGTGATTTTTCGGTTAAAGTCTCCATCCAGAAATTTTGCCACAGCGGCGCGGAGACACCGAAAAAAATTCTTTATTCTGCGACCTCAGTGACAAAATGGATCCAGAAAGGGTGCGCTAATGGTTTAAATCGTTCAAGAGTTCAAAAAGGCAGGCTTTCACATTACACTTTTCTTAGGTTATGAAATTCTCATATTGACTCCCAACTGTTTTTGATTGACTTTTAGCAATTACGGTTTAAAATAGATAGTGTGCGAGCAAAACCATTTACTAAGTTTTTTCTCATTTTTGTTGTTGAGTGGCTAATTTTTTTAATTTTGCCCTTATTTAGCCAGCCGGCACCCGAGATTTGGGCAAAAATCACTGCCAGTGGTGCTAAGAAACGACTCGATTTAGCAGTAGCCGAGTTCGATTTACCCAAAGATTGTGCCCCAAGTTTAAAAGAGATGGCGGAGAATATTTATAAAGTCCTAATTGCGGATTTAGAATTTTCGCTTTATTTCACACTTTATCGAGCCGATACGATGCGCGAAACTAAAGGGAAAAAATTAGATTTTTGGGCAAAAACTGGTGCATCAGTTCTTTTAGCCGGTGAAGTTTCATTTCGTAAATCTGCTACGCAGCTAAAGATAACGCTCTACGATTTATTATTGCGACGCGTAATCGCTACCAAAGATTATAAAATAGTGGAAAATTGGCGCTGGTTGGCACATAACATTGCTGATGATGTGATTAAACTTCTCACCGGGGAAGATGGCGTTTCTCAAACCGAAATTGCTTTCTCCTTAAAAACTAAAGAAGGTAAAGAGTTAGCAGTAGTTGATTATGATGGGGCAAACCCCTATAAGATTACCAATCTCAAAGGATTTGTTCTTTACCCGGACTGGTCACCGAAAGGTGATAAGATTGCTTTTTGTTCTTATGACAATAAATCCAATCTTAATATTTACACTTATGATTTAAATCGAGGCAAAATCAGTCCGGTCACAGCAAGAGAAGGTTTGAATACTACACCGGCCTGGTCGCCGGATGGTCGAGTTTTAGCTTGCGCTTTGGCTGATGGCAACAATCTCAATTTATACCAATTAACTCCGGATGGTCGTAATTCAAGGCGGATCACAACCAGTTCATCAATTGCGATTTCACCGACTTGGTCCCCTTCTTTACGCGAAATTGCCTTTGTCTCTGATCGCACCGGCGTACCCCAGATTTACGTCATCAATGTGGATGGCACTGACTTAAGGCGACTCACTTATGAAGGTTCGTATAACACTTCCCCAGCTTGGTCACCCCGGGGGGACTTGATTGCCTACGTCTCACGCGTCAACAGTGGTAAAAACCAAATCTTTATTACCGACATCAACGGTGAAACAAGAATGCAACTCACCTATGACGGTAACAATGAAGACCCAAGTTGGTCACCGGATGGATTACATATTGCCTTCGCCTCGAATCGAACCGGTGTCTGGGAAATCTACACGATGACTTGGAATGGTCAGAATCAAAAACAAATCACTAACACCGGTGGTGCTTTCTCACCAACTTGGTCACCGCGATTAAAGAAGAACTGACTCGAAAGTTTATTTCACTATTGACATTTTGCCAGATGTTCGCTAAACTAAAACTAATTTTACTAAATCTACAGAATAAAATGAAAGGTTCAAATCGTTCAAGAGTTCAAAAAAGGAGGCAATAATGGCGTTATTTGATGAAGTGAAGAACATCATTGTCGAACAACTTCATGTAACACCAGAAAAGGTGGTGGAAAGTGCATCGTTCGTCGAGGATTTAGGTGCCGATTCGTTGGACATTGTTGAATTGGTGATGGCATTTGAGGAGAAGTTTAATATCGAAATTCCGGATGAGGACAGTCAGAAATTAGATACAGTGGGTAAGGCTGTGGAGTATTTGAAAAGTAAACTTGAAGCAAAGAAGGCTGAAACGAAGTGAATGAAGAAATAGCGCCAAAACGGTTCAAATTGCTAATGAACTTGCTGAAAAACTGGTTGAACAACTTTAATCTTTTGAAAACCTTAAGCCCTTCAAATATCGGGTCAAGGCGTACCGAGAAGAATGAGCAGTATTCTGCATGCGTTTCGCATGGTGTTAGTTCAATAGTTCAAATCATTTAAGAGAATCGATATGAAACGGCGCGTGGTTGTAACCGGACTGGGTGTTGTTACCTGCTTGGGCAATGATATAAAATCCTTTTGGTCAAATCTTCTGGCTGGGCGCAGTGGCATTAGCCGGATAACTCGATTTGACCCATCCCCCTTGCCGGTTCAAATTGCCGGTGAGGTGAAAAATTTTGACCCAACCCAAAAATTCGACCCGAAACTTTTAAAACGCACCGATACCTATACTCAATATGCCCTTTATGCTACCGTCGAAGCAGTTACCGATGCTGGACTGGATTTTAATCGTCTTGATAAAAATCGGGTTGGCGTAATAATTGGGTCAGGAATGGGTGGGATTGAGACCTGGGAAAAACAACACGAAATATTTCTTACCAAAGGTCCAGCTCGGGTCTCGCCCTTACTCATTCCGATGATGATCCCAGACATCGCCGCTGGTCAGGTCTCAATCTATTACGGCTTGCGCGGACCAAATTACTGTACAACTTCGGCTTGTGCTTCGGGCGCTCACGCCATTGGCAATGGGTTTCGCCATATTAGAGACGGTGATGCGGAAGTCATTATCGCTGGAGGCTCCGAAGCTCCAATCACCCCCTATTGTATCGCAGCATTTGCCAATATGGGTGCACTTTCAAAAAGGAACGACTCGCCGGAAAAGGCGTCACGACCATTCGATAAAGACCGCGATGGCTTTGTCATTGCCGAAGGCTGTGGAATTGTTATTTTAGAAGAACTGGAACACGCCCGGAGGCGAAATGCAAAAATCTATTGCGAAATCGCCGGCTACGGTCTTACTGGAGACGGTTATCATATTACTGCCCCAGCCCCAGATGGTAAAGGTGCTTATGAATCAATGCGCCGCGCCATCGAAGAAGCCGAAATTGAAAAGGAAGAAGTGGATTATATTAATGCCCACGGTACCTCAACCGATTTAAATGACCTAACCGAAACCCAAGCGATTAAACACCTCTTTGGCGAATATGCGCAAAAACTTTGGGTAAACTCAACCAAATCAATGATTGGACACTCCTTAGGCGCAGCCGGTGCGATTGAATTTATTGTCACCTCTCTTTCGGTCTATCACGGTCAGGTTCATCCCACTATCAACTTAGACAACCCTGATACGGAAATGACCTTAGACTATGTCCGAGAAGGTACTCGTACCAAGCCGATTCGGGCAGCTTTAAGCAATTCCTTTGGATTCGGAGGGCATAATACCACCCTTTTGGTCAAAGCCTACCGATGACAAAACAATTGTTAGACCAAAACCCAAAAGCCAATAACCAATAACCGGTTTGAATCGGGTGAGGCGCTCTTTGGTAATTGGCATTGGGGGGAATTTAGGCTCAGGAAAAACAACCCTGACGAAATTTCTTCAAAACTACGGAGCGAAAGTAATTCCTGCTGATAAAATCGGTTGGTCATTACTCCGAAAATCAACCCCACAATATCGGAAAATCGTCCAATCTTTCGGTAAGGACATTCAAAACTCTAATGGAACAATTTCGAGAAAGAAATTGGCAAAAGTTGTCTTCGCTTCACGAAAGAAACTTGCGTTACTTAATAGGATTGTTCATCCCGCCCTTATTGATAGAATCAATAAAACCATCGGTCGGTTTTCCGAAAAGAAAAATATCATTATCTTGGATGCAGCTTTGCTTTTCAACTGGGATAAAAAAATTCCTGTGGATGTGAAAATACTGGTAAGTGCTAAAAAGCGATTAAAGATCGCCAGGCTTAAAGAATTGGGAATTAGTCGAAAAGAAGCAGAACGACGCTTGTCTTGTCAGTTAACGGAAAAGACGATGGCGAAAAAAGCTGATATAATTGTGAAGAACAATGGCACAAAAAAGGAATTAGCAAGACAGGCAAAGAAATTATTTGCTGAATTCAGAAAAATGATCGACAATAGCGTTAGCAATCGTTCAAATTGGTGTAGGGTTATTTAAATGCACATTGAACAATTGCCGTTAAGAGAAATTGAACTGAACAAAAAAATCGTTCGAATCGTTACACCTTATATTCTCGAATATAGTGAAGTTTCCGACTTGATTCAAGACATCTTCGCTATTTACAAAACGAAAATAAACTCAAATGCTAC